>JBDUAH010000146.1:0-6393 GCA_040004745.1 Chthoniobacterales bacterium
CTTCAGAATTTCGCTCTCGCCGGGACTGATCGCGGTCGGTAAAAGAAAGGCGCATTGGTTCGGATGTTGTCGGTGCAGGTGCTTGAAAACTCCGGCGGCTCCGCCTTAGTTTTCCGGCATACCTCTCCCTGAAGATTGGAACGCGCTCGATCGCGCGCTCTGGCAGTCGCGCAAAAGCATCTCTGGGGTGCCGGCGGTTTGTCGCACGATGTTGGAGACGGAACTCCATGTGCTAATGCCCTACCACCCGGAGATGGACGGGGCGGAAATGCAGGTGGGGAACGGGTCGGAGTTTCCGTTCTCGCTCTTCGAGGGGGAGAAAGGGTCGTATGTGGTGGCGTTTAGCTGCGGGGAGAGGGCCGAGGAGGGGCTGCGCAAGGGGGAGGTGCCGCCGAATACTTTTCTGACCGCGCTGGTGAATGGGCGCGACCTGTGCGCGATGCTGGGGGCGATGAATTTCGGTCTTTTGCTCAATAAGAGCTGCCGGACGGGCGAGCTGCAGGTGAATGGCGAGTTCCTGCGGGACTTGGCCGATGGGACGGCGCTGCAGGCGTCGCCGGAGCCGGCGGAGAGGCGGACGTTCACGCTCTATGCGATCGATCCGGCGGACTACCCGACGGCGGTGGTGCAGGCGGCTTTCGAGAAGATGCGGCAGCACTCGGCTTTCCGGGCGGGCTGGCTGCTGGCGCAGGAGACGGAAGCGGGCCCGGTGTATTGCGTGACGGCGTTAATCAATCCGGCGAGCGAGCAACTGCGGCACGAGCTGAACCTGGTGGTGCAACTGGCGCGCGACGATAAGGCGCTGGAGGTGAATGTGACGGCACTGGAGCTGGATGAGCCGGAGAATGTGGCGGGGGCGTTCCGGCAGTTTCCGGAAACGTTCTATTTGGCACCGGGCTTCGATCCGCAGAAGCCGCTGGAGTAGGCAGCGCTGGCTTGGAGGCCGGACTCGCGTCGGCGTAAAGGCGGCGAGGTGTTTATTCTCGTCGTACGGGACGTGATCGCGCCGCACCAGGACTCCTAGGAATCCGGTGGACCATCTTTCGCACGCTGCTGATGCGCGAGCAGCCATTCGGCGAGCGCGAGGTCCGCGGGAAACGTGATTTTCAAATTGGTTTCATCGTTCCGCACCAGCACCACTTTGCGCCCGAGATGCTCGAATGCGGAAACCTCGTCGGTGATGGAAAGACGCCCCGCCGCGACCCGCGCATACGCTTCCTGCAAAGCGTCCCGGGCGAAAATCTGCGGCGTTTGCATCGCGAACAGCCCTTCTCGTTCCACCGCGCCGCAGACCACGTGATCCTGGCCGGCGCGTTTGAGAGTGTCGGTCACCGGCGAGGCCAAGGCCGCGCCGCCATGCGTCTGCGCCGCGGCGAGGACGCGCTCGATTTGTGCCGCGGTGACCAGCGGCCGGGCCGCGTCGTGCACGGCGACGAAGCGACAGCCGGGAGCGAGCGCGGCCAGACCTGCCGAGACCGAATGCTGCCGCAGCACGCCACCGGCGACGACGTGCCGCACTTTCGGAAACGAATACCGGGTGACGACATCGCGCAGTTCCCCGAGACGTTCGGCGCGCCCCACCAGAATGATTTCTTCGACGCAGGCCGCGGATTCGAAGGCGGCGACGGTGTGCGCGATCACCGGGCGACCGCCAAGCGGCGCGAAGGTCTTGTCGAAGCCCATTCGCCGGCTGCTGCCGCCGGCGACGATGATGGCGGTCAGCATGAGGCCAAATTCATCTTCATCCCAACTGCCGCTGCACTTCCTGGCTCAGCGTCTTCCCATCCGCGCGCCCGGCAATCTTCTCCTGCAAAATTTTCATGACCGCGCCCATCTGCGCCCGCGAGGTCGCACCTACTTCCGCGATCGCCTCGCGCACCGCCGTCGCCAGTTCCTCCGCACTCATCGCCTGCGGTAGATAACCGGTAAGAATCGCCATCTCTTCTTTCTCCTTCGCCGCCAGTTCGGGCCGTCCGCCTTTTTCAAACTGCTCGATCGAGTCCTGCCGCTGCTTTACCTGTTTGCGGATCACTTGCGTGGTCTCGGCTTCGTCCAGCACGGTGCTGGCGCCGCCTTTCTCAATCGCGACGTTCTTCATCGCCGACTTCAACATGCGCAGCACGTTCAGCTTACCGGCATCTTTCGCGCGCATCGCGTCCTTCAAATCGGCATCGATGCGTTCAGGAATCGTCATGGCGCGAAACTACGGCAGCGGCGGTTCGATCGGCAACTGACTTCTCGCAGAACGGCTTGACCGCAGATAACGCAGATGGGCGCAGATAAGGGAGACAATCCATCCCGGAATCTACGCAACAATCATCTCTCAGTGGACGGTTGGACACATAGCGGGGCGACGGCCATCTTCGACCGCATGCGCGCTTTTCGCTGTTCGCTTTCGCTTCTCCTCGTCCTTGGCCTAACGACCGCGCGCGCAGCCTGGCGGGAACCGGTGCGCGCGCCCCACGGGATGGTCGCCTCTGCGGAACGCAGCGCTTCCGAGATCGGCCTGAAGGTGATGCAACGCGGCGGCAATGCAGTGGACGCGGCAGTGGCGGTGGCCTTCACGCTCGCCGTCACTTTCCCGCAGGCGGGGAATTTGGGCGGCGGCGGTTTCATGCTCGTTAGGCTGGCCGACGGCAAGGCAGACGCGATCGATTATCGCGAGATGGCGCCGGGGGGAGCGACGCGGGAGATGTATCTCGGAGCCGAGGGCGAACTGCTGCAAGGCGACGGCTCATCCACGGTCGGCTATCGCGCAGTCGGCGTGCCCGGCACGGTCGCCGGGATGGAACTGGCGCTGAAGAAATATGGCTCGGGTAAGCTGACTTGGGCGGAGTTGATCGAGCCGGCGCGCAAGCTGGCCGTGGACGGCTTCGTGGTCTCTCAGCAAATGGCGAAGCTCCTCACTGACAGTCACGATCTCCTTGCGGGCAATAGGGAGAGCCGGCGCATTTTTCTGCGCGACGGGAAGCCGTTTCGCGAAGGCGACATTCTTAAACAACCGGAACTCGCCGCGACGCTGGCGCGCTTGCAGGAGAACGGGGCGCGAGAGTTTTATGAAGGGGAGACCGCGCGTCTGCTGGCGGAAGATATGAAGGAGCACGCCGGCTTAATCACGCAGGAAGATCTCCGGAATTATGTCGCCAAAGAGCGCACACCGCTGCGCGGCACGTATCGCGGCTACGGTATCATCACCATGCCGCCGCCTTCCTCCGGCGGAGCCGTCCTGCTCGAGATGCTCAACATTCTTGAAGGCTACGATCTGAAAAAACTGGGACCGTTCTCGTCCGAGTATTATCATCTGCTGGTCGAGGCCATGAGGCGCGCTTACGCCGATCGCGCGGAATTTATGGGCGACACGGATTTCGGCGCGGTGCCGGTCGCGGGCATGATCGACAAGGCCTACGCGAAGGAGCGCCGGAGCACGATCGATCTCGACCACGCCTCGCGCAGCAACGAGATCGGCGCCGGAAAACCGCCTAACGAGACGGCGCCGCAGACGACGCATTTCACGATTGTGGACGCAGCGGGCAACGCCGTTTCAAACACTTACACGCTGAATGGTTGGTTCGGCTCGGGCGTGACCGCGCGCGGAACCGGCGTGCTGCTGAACAACGAGATGGACGACTTCACCAGCAAACCCGGCGCGCCGAATATGTTTGGCGCGTTGCAGAGCGAACGAAACGCTATCGCGCCCAAGAAGCGCCCGCTCTCCTCGATGACGCCGACGTTCGTCCGCGCCCGGACGGTAGCCTCTATTTCGCCATCGGCACGCCGGGTGGAACGACGATCATCAATACCGTCCTCGAAGTGATCAGTAACGTGATCGATCACGAGATGAATCTGCAGGAAGCGATCGACGCCCCACGCGTGCATCACCAGTGGATGCCGGATGAAGTTCGCGAGGAGCCGCTCGGGTTATCGAGCGACACTCGGGCAGCGCTGGAGCAACTGGGACACAAATTCTCCACCACGCGCGACTACATGAGCGACGCGCAGGGCGTCATGATCGAAGAAGGAACCGGCGTTCGCTTGGGCGCGAGCGACTCACGACGTGAAGGCGTTTCCGTCGGCTACTAAGCGAACTCTCAATCGAAAATCTGGTCTCGATTGAAGCGCCAGATGCTGAAGGCTGCAATTCGCCCACAGTCCGCGGTTCGTTAGGCGACACGATTTTACGAAGACGTAGGCTGCGCGAGCCGTGACCAATTTTAGCCGGCCTGCAGTCTGTCCGCACAGGCCCGAAGCGACGCCACATCACTGACACTGATGACGTCCGCCTCCTTCCGGCTGCGCCGGAGCAATCCTGCCAACACGCCCCCAGGACCCAACTCGATGAAAAGATCGCACCCGCGGGCCAGGAGCCATTCCATGCAATCGGTCCACCGCACTGTGCTCGTGATCTGATCTTGCAGAGTCTGCCGGATATCGGGCAGCGTCTCGACGGCGGCACCGGAAACGTTGCTAACCACGGAAAAACGCGGCATCTGCAACTCCGCGGTGAGTAACGCCTCGCCCATTCGTTCGAACGCGCTGTTCATCAAGCGTGAGTGATAAGCGCCCGCCACTTTCAGCAGTGTTGCCCGCCGAATGCCGTGTTCCTTGGCCAGCGAGATCGCCATTTCCACCTTCGCCGCTTCGCCGGAAATCACGATCTGGCCGGGGGCATTAATGTTGGCTACATCTACATCCGCATCGGCGGCCAGCGCACGAACCGCGGATTCGTCTGCTCCGATCATCGCCGCCATCGCACCCGCGGTGGTCGCGCAGGCGGCTTCCATATATTCCCCGCGTTTCTCGACCAACTTGAGGCCGGTTGCGAAATCGAATGTCCCCGCCGCGGCATGCGCGGTCCATTCGCCTAACGAGAGACCAGCCGCGGCCTCGATCGTGAAATCGCCGGCCGCTTCGCGCAGCGCTGCCAGGCAGGCCAGCCCGTGCACGTAGAGCGCCGGCTGGCAATTCGCGGTATTGGTCAACGCTTCTTCCGGACCATTCCAGGCGATGTCGCTCAGGGATCGCCCGAGACATTCGTCGGCCTCAAGAAAGAGCTTGTGCGCGATCGGAAATTCCCCCGCGAGTTCGCGTCCCATGCCCACGGTTTGAGCGCCTTGCCCGGCAAATAGCAGTGCGATCTTCTTCATCAATGATAGCTAGCCGCAATTGTCCCGGTGGCGCGAGCAGAAAACGTGTCCTAAATCGTCGTGTTTTTGTCGGAAGAAGAAGATTGCTATTTTGCGGGAAAATTCCCAAGATCGGCGCATGAGCCAACAACGCCATGTCAGTAAACATGCGGCTTACACTGCGGTGGTCGCCGCGCTCCTGCTTTTCGCAGCGAGCTCGGTCCAAGCTCAGTGGGTCGCAAAACCAGCACCTCAGCTCCCGCGCTCCGTCCTTGATCAGGGCGAGTCCGGTTCGGTGGTGCTCAATCTGATGTTCGCCCGTGACGGTCACGTCACCGACGCACAGATTGTAAGGGGCAGTGGAAACAATGGTCTCGATCGTCTCGCGGTGGAGGGTGCCATGAACTGGCGTCTCGATCCGTCAGCGGTCAGCTATTCGGACCAGTCTGCCGGTCGTCGTCACTTGATCAAGTTCTTCCAGAACACCCAGGTCGCGCGTCGGGTCGAGCCGATCAAGGCCTTCTGGAAAGAGCTCTAACCAATAGGAATCAAGAAACACCGCGGTATTCGGGCCGCGGTGCAAAAGGGGGGTGGGCTTCACCTCCCTCGGGCAGGATCGCTCCCCATTGCCTGGACAACCACGGTCCACATCGATGGATCGAACCGGGACTTAAAAGCGTTTCGGTATTCCGATCCGCGCTGGCAGCGCGCCGAATCTTTTTGAGGAGAATACGCTTGCGCCCTCAAGTGTGGAAGCGAGCATAAACGCGCTACGCCATGGCTTTCACGACGCGCGAAATCGAATCTCCCGACGCCCGCACCCGAGTGGGCGCGGCTGAAGCTGCGATGGCCACACAGCCGGATGATATCGGCGAACGCATGATCCTTAATATGGGGCCGTCGCATCCGGCCACGCATGGCGTTTTGCGGCTCGTGCTCGAGTTGGACGGGGAAACGATCACCAAAGCGACGCCCGATGTCGGCTATTTGCATCGCGGCGATGAGAAGATCGCGGAGAACATGCAATACAACCAATTCGTCCCCTATACGGACCGGCTGGATTATCTCGCCCCGCTCGCGAACAACGTCGCCTACGCCTGTGCAGTCGAGAAGTTGATGGGTTGGGAGTTGCCGCCGCGCGGCCAAGCCATCCGCGTGCTCTGCTGCGAGCTGGCGCGAATTCAGGCGCATCTGCTCGGCATCGGCGCGATGTCACTCGATCTCGGTGCGCTCACCGTCTTCATGTACACCTTCACGGAGCGCGAGAAGA
>JBDUAH010000147.1:0-6320 GCA_040004745.1 Chthoniobacterales bacterium
GTCGGGATCACTTTGTTGGCAACTATGTTGTCCGGCTTGATCCCGGCGGTGCTGAGTTCGCGCGGAAATCCGGCGGAAGTGATGAAGGAAGGCGGGCGCGGCAACTCCAATCGGTTCGTGAACGGCTTTACGCGCATCCTTGTCATCGGCCAGATCGCGCTCACGGCCACGCTGCTGATTGCGGCCACTCTCCAGGTCAAATCCGTGCGGAACCAGACCAAAGTCGACTACGGCTACAATGAGGAGGGCGTCTATAGCGCGCGGATGGGATTGTTCGAAGGTGATTACCCGACTTCGGAAGCGCGTCAGCAATTTTTTGTGCGCGCTCTGCGTTCGCTGCGCACCGATCCAGCGTTCGCGGATGCAGCCATGACATCGCGTTTCCGGATGACGTTTGCGAATTTCGGCCAATACGAAGTCGATGGCCAGACTTACGTGACCGATCGCGACCGTCCGCGCGGCAATTCGGAGGCGGTCTCCGACGGCTTCTTTACCGCACTCGGCTTGAAAATCTTGGAAGGCCGAGATTTCACGATCGAGGACAACGATGCGAAACAGCCGGTCGCGATTGTGAACAGCTCATTCGCCAGAAAATTTTTCGGGAACGAGAGCGCGATCGGGCGGCGGATTCGGCAATTCAATCCTGCGCAACTGGAGGGGTGGCGCACGATCGTGGGCGTGGTGCCGGACACGCTTATGCAGGGGCCGTTTAACCAGCAGACCGATTCAGTCGGATTTTACATCCCCCTTCTCGGCGTGCCGCCTGCGCCTCAGTTTGTGACCGTGGTGGTGAAGCCGCACCCGGGACAGAAAGCCGAGACTCTCGCGACCACTCTCAGCCAGGCCGTCTCGCAAATTGACGCCAACCTGCCGGTTTATTTCGGTGGAACGCCGGCGCGCCTGCACGATGAGATTTTGGGCATCAACCGGATTACGGCCACGCTCTTCACGATTTTCGGGATCGCGGCCGTGATTCTGTCTTCGGTCGGCCTCTACGGAGTGATGAGTTTCTCAGTAAACCAACGGACGCAGGAATTCGGTATTCGGATGGCGTTGGGAGCGGATGCGCCTGTCATTCTGCGCATGGTTATGTCGCAGGGCGCCTGGCAGCTCGTGCTGGGGTTGTTCATCGGGATTGGCGGGACGGCCTTACTGCTCTGGGCGATCGGCGCGGAAACGCTGAAAAACTTCCTCTTCCGCGTGAACACGTTCGATACGCTCTGGATTTACAGCGCAGTCGCGGCGCTCCTCTCTTTGGTGGCAGCCATCTCCTGTTTTGTCCCGGCACGACGGGCGACGCGAGTGAACCCGATCGTGGCCTTGCGCGCCGAGTAAAGCCTTGGGGGCGGGTCAGGGCCGGCCAACGCGCCCGACTCTAGCTTGAGCTAGTGGACGAAGAAGTAGAGTGCTGACAGCGCGACCAAGACGACAACAGCGGTGATCCACCAGATGGCGCTGATACCGCTCGGCTTGATCGAGCTTCCGAACTCGGTCTGGACGAAATTGTCGTAATCGAAATCGTCGTCCGATACTCCCAGCGCGTCGTGGGCGTCGGCTTCGAGCCGCCAGCCCGAGTCGTGGTCCGCGCCGCACTCTCGGCAGGCGAGGGCGTTGCGCGGTACCTCATCACCGCAAACCGGGCAAATCTCCGGTGGTTGTGGTCGAGATCTTCGGTTCATGGAAGGATGAATTTCATCTCGAAAGAGACATCATTGACCGCGTCTCCGGTCGCTGACAGCCTGCACCCATGCCGCAGCGAGAGCGATATCTCTTTGTTTGCACGAATCGGCGGGACGAAGGCCACGAGAAGGGATCGTGCGCCGGTCGCGGTTCGGAGGCTGTGCATGCGGCGCTAAAGGAGCAACTGAAAGAGCATGGTCTGGCCAGGCTCAAGGCTCGCGCGTGTCGGTCCAGTTGCCTGGACCAATGTTCCGCGGGTGTGACCATCCTGGTCGAGCCGGAACATTTTTTCTATGGTCACGTCACGGAAGCGGACGTCCCGGAGATCGTGCGCGCGATCGCGAGTGGACGGCGGGTCGAGCGCCTCATTTTGTCACGCGAGGAGTTGGCCGAAGGGTGAAGAAATCTGCGCATTGTCGCGTTCTCAATTCCAACGACGCCGTTACTATTTCTCGCTCGCGCACCGCAGAGTGGCGCGGCATACCTGTCGTCACCATGGCCCACTACGCACTCGTTATTCTGATCTTACTCAGCCTGGCTGACGCAGTTCCTGCGGCCGAGAAATACGCAATTGATCCCACACGATCGAGAATTGCATTCAGGGTCAGCCATTTGCTCGGCACTGCTCGGGGCGAATTCCGGAAATTTAGCGGGACAATCGAAGTGGAGCCAAGCCAACCCGAACGTTCCTCCGTGAGCGTGAAAATCCGCGTCGACAGCATCGATACGAAAATTCAAAAGCGTGACGAGCATCTTTTGAGTGCGGCTTTCTTCGATGCAAACAAGTTCCCTGAAATCACTTTTCGCAGCCGAGGAATTCGGCGGACTGGTCCTGAAACGGGAGAAATCATTGGCGACCTTACGATGCATGGGGCAACCCGGGAAATCGTCCTGAAAGTTAAATTGACCTCTTCTCGGTCGACCGCGTCTGTCCCGAACCGCACGCGTTGGCTTGTGACGACCGCCCCGCTGCAACGGAAAGATTTTGGATTGGCCTTCGGCAGCACGGCAGAGGCGCTGTCTGGAATTGGACAAGACGTGGTTCCGACGATCGAGATCGAAGCGGTGCGGGAACCGTGAGTTCGTGTATTAGAAAGCGCGCCAACAGGTTAGACAATTGAACCGCCCGCCGGAACAGCCGGCGGGCGGCCTTTTGGACCTAACCTGACAAAACGGATTGGCGCTGATCACGGCTAATCCGACCAGTGTTGGCAATGTCTACTACGGGAATTGCGGGGAGAGATTCGCGAAAAACTTCAAAAAGTTAAAAAATCTTCAGATCACGCAATTTGAAGGAGCGGCTGTCGGAAGGAATCGAAAGGGAATTCCCGTCCGATCCCGTTTAGCGCGCGGCGAAAAGCAGAAAATCCAAAGAATATTCGCCCGGACCCAGCAGAATCAGCGTGATCATCAGGATGGCGAGATTAAGCGCGTATTCGTTTCCCGGAGGATCGTTCGTGATCAAGTAACCGCCGCCCTTGTGCCCTGTGAATGCAGCCACCAGCATGGCGACGAGAATGAGAAACGCCGCGATTCGCATGCCCAGCCCCAAGACGAGGAGGGCGCCTCCCACTATTTCGGTGAGCATGGCCATCCGGGCCTGCAAAGCGGGGAGAGGGAAACCGAGCGATTTCAGCCAGGAGATAAAGCCCGTCATGTTGCCGGGACCTACAATCCCGAGTTTGCCCAGACCATGAACTACGAAGCAGATGCCGAAAGCGATTCGAAGGATCAAAATCGCAAGGGCGATCATGAAGGGTGTGGAAGTATTTAAGCACGCAGATGAAATCACAGCGTTCGAATCCAGCCAGAACGGTGCGCTTGGGTCGAGCGCAAAACTGATCGGAGAAAGCGAGATCGTAGGAACTTCGGCTGTGTTGTCATAGGCGACCGGGAGGGCGCGCGTGGAACCGGGGCCGTTCTGCCACGTGGTCCGGGACCAAAGCGCGTATCCCAAGTCGTGCTGGCGTCTTTGATCCCAGTCTGGTTGTCGCGGACGACGGAGGACGCCCGTCAATGTCCACAGAAAGGTTCTAACCATCTGGACGCGATCCTGTTTCGACTCGACAACCGGGGCTCGCATTTGCATGCTAATCGGAAGCCTTTCGCTGGTAGCTCTCAGATGAAAAGCATTCCCAAACACGTCGGAGCCTGCTTTTGCGTGGCGAGCCTGTTCTGCAGTCCGATTGCTTCCGGCCAAAACGCCCGGGTCACGCAGGTGGTTCGAGAGGTAAAGCTCCTACCGGCCAACGCCGCGGCTAGGCCCGCCTCACTGAATGATGAGGTACGCGAAGGGATCGCGCTTCGCACCGGCGATCGTTCGCGCTCGGAGTTGACGTTTCCCGATGTCACGATCACTCGCCTCGGCGCGAACAGCATTTTCGCCTTCGATCAAGGCGGACACAGCGTGAACCTCGAGGGAGGTTCGGTTCTACTCCGCGTCCCGAAAAATTCCGGCGGCGGCAGCGTGCGCACGACCGCCATTACGGTCGCGGTGACGGGGACGACCTTGATCGTCGAAGGGAACCGAAGCGGCCGGAGCAAACTGATGGTGCTGGAAGGGAGCGCGCGGCTTTCGCTGGTCAAATATCCAAGTCAGTCGCGCGATGTCGCTGCTGGCCAGGAGCTCGATGTGCCGGCGGGTGCCCGCACTCTTGGGATGCCGCGAAATATCGATCTCAATCAAGTGATGAAGAGTCACCCCTTGATCACAGGCTTCGGTCCTCTGCCCAGCCGCGATCTGATTCTAGCTGCTGCGCAGAATCCGAGCCGTCCCGGTCCGCCGGATGAGCCCATCTATCAAGGTCAGCCGGTCGAGGGCGATGAACCATCAGGTGCTCCGGCGATTTCAATTGGTTTAGGAGGATTCCCCGGCGGCATACCCGGGGCGAAAAATCCTGGCCGGAAGCCAGGACGCCACCCCGGCAGCGACACGCGTTACCCGTCCGCTCAACGGCGGCCTACGCCGAAACCGACTCCGCAAACCCGCTAGGGCATAGTAGCGAAGAGAGCCCGCTCGCTCCTCAGCCCATGTAGTAACCGCCGTTCACGTTCAAAACGTGACCAGTGATGTAGCTCGCCATCGGCGACGCGAGGAAGAGTGCAGCGTCCACGATCTCGTGTGCGTCGCCCAATCGTCCCAACGGGATCTGCTTCTTGAAATTCTCCGTCACTTCATCCGGCATGCCCTTGCTCATGCCGACGTCGATGAAGCCGGGCGCGATCGCGTTCACTGTGATCTGCTGGCGCGCCAACTCGCGTGCCGAAACTTTCGTGAGGGCGATGATGGCGGCTTTGCTGGAGGAATAATTCGCCTGGCCGAAAAGGCCCATCTGTCCGCTGACGGAGGAGAGATTGATCACCCGTCCGCCATTGTTTAAAACTGCCGCCGCCTTTTGCGTGACGTTGAAGGTGCCCGTGAGATTCACGCGCACCACGCTTTCGAAATCTTCCAGCGTGAGCTTCTTCATCGTCCGGTCGCGGATGATTCCGGAGTTGTTGATCAGAACGTCGAGGCCGCCCCGTTCCTCACGGATTTTGTTCATCATCACTTCGACGTCCGCCGGCTTGGTCACATCGCACGCCAGGACTAACGCGTCCGCGATCTCATTCGCCACATTCTGGGCGTCAGTTTTATTTTGCTCGCTTTCGTCCGCGAGGTAATTCACCACCACCCGGGCGCCGCGCTCCGCGAAAGCTTTCACCATGGCCGCGCCCAAACCGCGGGAACTGCCGGTCACGAGCACCACCTTGCCGGAAAAATCGAGAGGATCAGTCATGGGCCGGACGTTAGGCAAATGCGATTGCCCCACAAGCGATTGCCGCTAAGTTTTGCGGCTCATGCCCGCTCCCATTCGTGTTTTAACCGCGGTGCCGATTTGCGACGGTCACGACAGTGCGATCAACACCATCAACCTCGAATTTATCCGGCACGGAATCGAGGTCGTCTATCTCGGCTACCATCGCTACGCGAAGGATATGGTGCGCGCCGCAATCCAGGAGGATGTGGGAGCGCTTGGTATTTCCAGCTACAACGGCGGCCACGTCGATTTCTTCGCCGAGGTGGTGAAGCAACTGAAGAAGAACGGCGCGGAGACGATTAAGGTTTTCGGCGGAGGTGGCGGTACGATCACGCACGCCGATCAGGCCGTGATGAAGCGCAAAGGCGTGGATAAAATATTCTTCGCGGGCACTTCGCTCACCGAGATGGTGGATTTCGTGCGCAAGAATTACGCGCGCTCCAGGAAGCTGTCGCGCAACGCGACCGCGGATATGAAGCTGGCGCGGAAGCTCACTGAGATCGAGGACACCTATGCGGATGGGAAGGGGAAACGGCGAACGTCCAACGTCCAGCGCTCAACGTCCAAGGCAGAGAAGGCGAAGCGAGGACGCACTCGCGTGATCGGTTTCACCGGTCCGGGTGGGGCGGGAAAGACGACGTTGATCGACGAATTGATTCTTCGGTTGCTGCAGCGCGATTCGAAAGTGCGGATCGCGATATTGTCGCACGATCCGAGCGTGGTGGGCGAGGGGGCCCTCCTGGGCGATCGCGCCACCATGATCAACTCGCAAAACCCGCGGGTTTTCATGCGCAGCATGGCCACGCGCGGACAGGCCGGCGGTTTGTCGCCCGCGACGGA
>JBDUAH010000148.1:0-6314 GCA_040004745.1 Chthoniobacterales bacterium
TCATCACGTTCGATGATGCCGTTCCCGTTCCCTCCACTGATAGAGATGGCCGAGGATTCGAATAAAAACGTGGCCGCGCCGCTCAAACACTGGTTTAGCGTCGTCGTGGTCCCGTTCGTGATCGTGACTGGGAAAGGACCAGCGACCGCGCACTTGTGCGCGGGGTCGCTTACTGTAACGGAGTAGGTGCCCGGAGTCAGTTGCATCGAGTAGGTTCCATCTGGCAACGTGGCGCTGGAGAAGCCAGTCGAAGGTCCGCCCGATACCTGCACGAGCGCGTCCGAGAGCAGCGCGCCCGTATCGCAAGCCGTGATTGATCCGCGCAAGGTTCCTTGAGGCGGCGCCGTAGTACCCGCGAACTTGAAAGTGCCGATGCGCGTATGAAAAAGGAAGGCACCCGAGGTCGTATAGTATTCGCTCGTATACCAGAAGGTGGCGTCGTCGGTCGGATCGAGCGACATGCTGCTGTAGTCACCCCATCGGTTGAACGTCGCAGTCTGCGAACCAGTCCCGGCAAACATGGTCTGCTCGCCTGACAGGATATTCGGAGGGTCGGTCGCGAGTCGTCCCGCGTAGGCGATCGATGGGAAGATGCTCGTGCTCGAGATGGAGTAGCCTACGGCAAGGTTACCTGCGTTATCGACCGCGGTGCTGCCCATCCAGCGTTCGTTGGCATCGGGCGAGAAAGTGCCCTGATCCAGAATGGTATAGGGGCCGGCAGGGCTCGTCTTTTGCAGGATGTAGTGCCGCGTCCCTGCTTTATACTCTGTGGCGGTCGGATTAACTCCGGGAGCCGGCAGAAATCCGGCGTTGACAGTGTGACAGGTCGTCAACGTTTCCGTGCCTCCACGGTTGTAATACTGCAGGCGAAGCATCAAACGCTCGCCGAGGCTGTCCACGTAATCTGCCGCCGTCGCCGGAGCAGGCTGTTCGATGTCAGTGCACCCATCGGGATTGCGCGAGTCGAACGCTGCTACCGGAAGCGGGCTTTCCGGTCGCTCCAGAAAGGTGGAGTTCTCGGGCGTGGCAAAGTCCGCGTGGAAATTGAAGAGTCGTAACGCATCCTGGGCGTCACCCGATGAATCATCGATTAAAACGGAGAAGACGTTCGGAGCGCCTGCCGGAGGCGGGGTCAAACCATTAAAGTCGGACGGGACGATGGTAGGCGAGGAATTACTCAGGTTCGGCCCGGCGTTGAAATAGATGTAAGAAGCCGTGGGATCACCGACCAGCATCTTGGCGCGGTCGAAAGCAAACACGCCGAATCCATTGTAAGCATCGCCATCCGTAAATTGCACATCGGAAAAGTAGTAGGCATCTGGCCAGGAGCCGAGTTTACCGTAGTCAGGAAAGTCATTTCCCGGCGTGACGAAGTCGTAGACCCAATACTCCCCGGTCGGATCGCCCGTCTTGGAAACCGCGACGCACTGGTGGTAGGGCGGCGTGGTCAGGCTGGTGTAGGCAAGCTGCGTCAGAACCCAGCGATTCGCGCCGCGATCATAAACAGCGATCGGATCGCCGGCATCCTGGTCGGCACAGATGCCGCCGAGAGGCTGAAAGAGAGTGCTCAAAAGAAAAGATGGGCCGCGTGGAACGCCCGCTCTGCTGAAGATTTGTGTTCTTATGTTAACAGATTGCACGTAATCATTCGGGCCCACCGCTCCGTTCGTGTCGGGCGGCGCGCCGAAGTTCACTCCCACACCTTCGAAGGTAAGAATTGGAGCAGGAATGTTGATCTTAAAGTGGCCATCTGGGCCGAAGGACGTTTGTAACGCACCATCAGTCTGCTGCGGAGCGTTTGGATCAGGCTTGGCAAAGTCGCCCGTGTTAAGCGGGTTTCTCCCCTCCTCTTCTCCTTTGCCTTTGACTTCTCTTTGCGGCTCGTCCCTCACCAAGTCTCGCAACGCCTTCGTCTGAGCAAAACCGACAGCCCGGCCCACCACTGGAACAGCACTGGCGATCGGCCCCTGCTTCCCAGACGCGTGTTTCCCCGAGAAAGGCTTCTTTTGGCCTACTCCAAGGTGAACAAAACATGCGAGCCCGAGCAATGCGATGACACTGACGAGAAACGATCCTTTTTGACGACTAAACATATAACCTCCTGGGTTTTCCAACTGATCCTGAAATCCTCTTCATCCTGTAAAAATCCTGTCTGTAGTTTCTTTGCCTTCGCGGGGGTTGTTAGGGCAAAACCGTGCCGGACCGGGATTTCACCAGCGCCACATCCGTCCCGTTGATGGCGCCGTCTGCGGTAATGTCAGAGCGGAAGTTCGACGCCGTTGCGGCCTGACCGGAGAGCGCTTTGGTTTGGGCGATATCGGATCCGTTTACGCCGCCGCTGCCGTTAGTGTCGCCAGCCAAGACGCTCATCGGAATCACAAGGTCGGCCGTATCCGTGCCATCAGTCACCTGCGCCAAGGTGATATCGACATTCTGCGCGTTCCCCACGCCGCTTAGGTTCAACGTTAGTTGATTCCCGCTTGCGCTAGTGTTCGCGATCAATCCAGTGCCGGAAGAGACGGTCGCGGTTGTAAAAGTCACTGGGACGGCAAATGTCACCACGACCTGATAGTTACCAGACGCGCCTCCGGTCCGGCATTCGATCCCGCGACTTCCATCAAGAGGCAGAGGAATATCGAAAGTCCCGCTGGCTCCATGGGTCTTACGAGAGACAGCGGAGAGGAACTGAACTCTGGGGATCAAGGCAAATCCGTGGGCGTGCCCGCCTCTCGTTCCGTGCCCGGCAATCTCGCCTTTCTCATTGATTACGAGTGCGAACTGCAAGACTGAGTCCGAGTCCGCAGCAATCACGTCATTGAGGTCTAGCGCAGGGCTGCTGCTGTCCACCCATAAGGTGGCGTGCTCTATACTGAAATCGTCGTTATAGGCGTGGCCTACGATTTTGCCGGCATTGTTTATGCCCTGCGCCTCAGAGTTGGTCAGTCCGCCACCAAGGGCACCCAGATCGACGCCTGGCGCATTGCTGTTAGTCCAATAGACAGCCCGCACCACTGCGAAATCTTCGGTGAATGCCTCCCCGACGATCTGCCCGTTGGAGTTAATCCCGTCGGCGAAACTCTGGGTCAAATCGTTCCCGAGGGCGCCAAGATCGATGATGGGGCTGCTCGCACTCCCCCATAAAGTTGCGCGCGAAAGCGTGCTGTCGTCGTTCGTGCAACCCCCCACGACTTGGCCGGCATCATTCAGGTTCCGGCGACCGCCTAGTCCGGAGTTGCTTAAGCCATTGGGCAACCCGGGGAGTTGAACGGGCGAACTGCTACTGCTGTTCCAGTAAAGAGCGCGGACGGAACCGTCATCATTGAAGAAGTTCCCGACGATTTGGCCAGCGTTATTTATCTCGAGCCCATTACTGCTTCCTCCAATTGGTGTGGAAAGGGCGATCGCGGAACTGCTGCTGCTGGGCCAAAAGACTGCCTGGTCCGCGGTAGGTCCTTTGCCAAAAGCGTCTCCCACGATCTGGCCGCCGTCATTGATCCCGTAAGCATTACTGCCACCGATGAGTTCCGCGGGCGCGCTGGAGCCGTGAGCCCAAAAGACAGCGCGGACATCGGAGAAATCCTCGTTATAAGAACGACCAGTGATCTGCCCGAGGTTGTTGAGGGCGCGCCCGACGCTTTCGCTGAGGTTGCCTCCGATCGGGCCGAGGTCGCGGACGCTGTAGAGCACCCGTGGCACCAGCAAAAATCCGTGCGTGTGTCCGCCGATGGTGCCGCGCCCGGCGATCACACCAGATGCATTAATGCCGCGCGGTTCCTGTAAGACCCAGCCCGAACCGGCGGGGATTACATCGTTGAGATCAATCGGCGCGCTGGCGCTATTCGCCCAACGGACAGCATGCTCGATCGATGAATCCCCGTTGAAGGCTTGACCTACGATTCTACCGCGATCATCAATCACGTTTGCAGCGGAATTGCTTAACTCTGCGTTGAGCCCGCTCAGCGCGACGGCGGCGCTGGTGCTATTGGCCCAATAGATGGCCTGAAAAATGGAAAACTTGTCGTCAAAAGCCTCGCCGACGATCTTGCCGTTGTTATTGATCGACTCGGCAAAGCTGTGATTTAATTCGATGCCGAGTGTGCCGAGATCGACGGCCGGACTGCTGCTGTCAGCCCAGAAAACCGCCCGGTCCATCGTAAAACCTGGATCGAACGCCCCGGCTACTACCTGGCCGGCGTCGTTGATATTATTGAACGCACCTAACGAAGTATTACTCAACGCGCCCGGCAGGCAGGGAAGCTGAACCGGCGAGCTGCCACTAGTGTTCCAAAAGAGAACGTGCGAGAACGATCCATCGTCGTTGTAAGCATGGCCGATGATTTGGCCGCCTGCATTAATGTGGATGGCATTAGTGTTTAGCCCATTCCCTTGGTTGGCCAGCGCGACCGCGGGACTGCCACTGTCCGCCCAATAGGTGGCTGAGGTCGGGGATACAGCCGTACCTCTGTTGGTTCCCACGATCTGGCCGCTGCCATTAATTTCAAACGCACTGCTGTTACCACCGCCGATCAGTTCTAGCGGCGCGCTACTGCCGCTGGCCCAAAAAACGGCGCGCCAATCGGAGCCGTCTGGCGTGTACGATCGGCCGACAGTCTGGCCTAGATTATTGAGCCCGCGCATGGCGCTCTCGCTGAGTTCACCGCCGATCGGGCCGAGATCGACCACGGTGTAGAGGACCGTCGGGGGTTGCGTGCTGCGCGGCGTCTTGGTTTGCGCTCGGCCGTTGGTTAGGAGAACCGGCGCTATAGCTAGGAGCGTGATTGCAATGTTGCGGGCCGATTTGAAGGAACGCGTTTTCCAGAGGAGAGATGTTTTCATAGGAACGGTTGTTTCCTATTCCTTCGGAAGATTCCTCTTCGCGTTGCAGAGAAAATGAACGCGAGGGAAAAAAATCCCGCACGCGAGCCCGCGTTACTTCTGGGCCACCGCCGGAGCGAGGCTCGCGACGATTTTCTCGAAGCGCGGGTCGCCCCGTAGCGGGTCCCACCAAGGTCCCAGCTTCAGTTGGCCGTAGCTGATCAGACCCGGACGCGCAACGGCTAGGGCCAGTTGCTCGAAAGCCAGATCCTTTTCACCGGTCCAGGCGCAAATGATCGCGAAGCCTGCGAGCAGGTCCGCGCCGCCGAGCGCGTCTCGCTCGATCGGCAGAAGGAGGCGCGCGCGGCGGCCCTCATCTAAGGCTTCCTCTTTTCGCCCGAGTCCGGCATCGATCAGGCCTAGTACGCAAAGCGCTAGAGCGTACTCTGGCTGCGCGCGCACCACTTCCGCCTGCTGCGCGCGAGCGGTCGTGAAAGCCGCGCGCGCCGCCACTTCGTCGCCACGCACCCGAGCCGCCAAGCCGCGAGCGAAAGCGCGGTTTAGAAACATGGCCCCGATAGTGACCGCGTCATCGCTCTGCAAAGCCGCCAAAGCCTGGTCCGCAGCAACACGATCACGTTCGCAGAGAGCGAGGAAGAGCCAGTCGCCCGCGATGGATGACGCAGCCGAGGGATCTTCCGCAAGAATCGCTGCGATCGTGGCATGCAACGGCCGGATATCCGCGCGCCATTCGGCATCGAGCCAACTCCGCGTCACCCTAGTCAACACGTCCTTCGGTACGATCGCCAGCGCGCGGTCGAGCACGACAGCCGCCTCCGAGTAGCGACGGAGCTGTGAATAATTGGTCGCAATCTGTCCGAGTGTGAACCAGTTGCGCGGGTCCAGCTCGATCGCCCGCTCCACGTTGCGCGTGGACTCTGCCCAGCGCCCTTGGCGGCGGTCGATATACCCCGTCAAAGCGAAGACTTCGGCACTGTTCGGAAGAGTCCGACGGGCGATCTCCAATTCGCGGCGTGCGTTGTCGTAGTCGCGATAGCCTTGATAGAGATGTCGCGCCAAGGCGAGATGCGCGACGCCAGCTTCGGGGCGCAAGCGGAGTAAGGTCTGCACCGCATGGTCGGCCAAACCGAGCCTCGCTGGGGTGTGATCGTAACCGGCGAAATAGAGCATATCGTGAGCGGTCGCTAATTCGTGCCAGGCGAGCAGAAACGCCGGATCAAGCGCCACCGCCTCGTCGAGCTGCGCGATGCCCTGCAGGAGCCGGTCCTTGAAAAGAGGGCCAAAGGTGGCCGTAAGCCGCGCAGTCCTGGCGCGGGTGTAAAGCTCGAACGCCGCCACGCTGGTCGTGCTCGGCTGCTCGATCGAGGATTGCTCGGACGGGGAGAGCTTTGCTTGTAATGCTTTCGTGATCTGTTGCGCGATGTCACCTTGGATCGCAAAGACATCCGCCAGATCGCGGTCGTAGCTCTCCGCCCACA
>JBDUAH010000009.1:0-21194 GCA_040004745.1 Chthoniobacterales bacterium
TACGACCAATCGGTTAACAGCCGACCGCTCTACCACTGAGCTACTCAGGATCGTTTTCCGTCGATTGACGGGCGTATATCTTGCCCGCCTGAATCTCCGGGGCAAGTGCTTCTTTAGGGGGAAGCTTTTCCGTCTCCGAGAGTGGTTGCGGGGGCGGGATTTGAACCCGCGGCCTTCAGGTTATGAGCCTGACGAGCTACCAGACTGCTCCACCCCGCGTCTTGAGATCGGTAGTATGACTCACCGGATCACCTGCGCAACTGCATTAATTTTCGAGCGGCGGATTGATTTCCTGGCCGGGCAGGGTTGTCATGACGGTTGTGGACGCGGCGCGTGAAAACATTCTCGTAGGTACGGCGAGTTGGTCGGATCCGGGTTTCGTGGAGCGGTGGTATCCGAAGGGAATGCCGGCCGGCGAACGGTTGGCGTGGTATGCGCAGCATTTCGGAATGGTGGAGGTGAATACAACCTTCTACGCGGTCCCGGATCCGCGAATGGTGGATCGGTGGTGCCGCAGTACGCCGGACGATTTCGTTTTCAATGTGAAGCTGCATCAATTGCTTTCGCGACATTCGACCGCGGTGAAACTGCTGCCGCGGAAGCTCCAGCGCGTGGCCGAAACGGACGCGAAAGGCAAGGTTCGCCTCATTCCCGAGATCGAGTCGAGAATGTTGGACGAGGTTCGGGGCGTGGCGGCGTTGCTGCGAGAGGCAGGCAAACTCGGGACGTTGCTGCTGCAGTTGTCGCCGTCATTCTCGCCGCGAAAACATGGGCTTGAGGAACTGCGACTGCTTTTCGACTCGCTCGCGGATTACCGCCTTGCGGTCGAGTTTCGAAATCGGAACTGGGCGGAAGGGGAGCCCCTCGCGGAAATGCTCGAGTTTCTGAGCGCGCATTCCGCGGTCCTGGTCTCCGTCGATACGCCGTCGCAAGAGCACTTCACGATCATGCCGCCGGAGTTGGATGAGGTCACCGATCCTAGGATTGGCTATCTGCGACTGCACGGACGCGATGCGAAGGCTTACACGACTGGGAAAACGGTGGCGGCGCGCTTCAACTACAACTATAGCGACGCCGAGATCGCGGAGGTGGCACAGCGCAGTCGAAAGCTGGCTGAGCGTGCGCAGCTGGTAAATGTCGTCTTCAATAACAACGCGCTCGACTACGCACCGCACGCGGCCTTGCGGCTGCGGGACGCCTTGAAACAAATCGCGCACGCTCCGGCGCGCCAAGCGGAACTATTGTAGAACCAACCGTGACGACGCGTGACGACAAGCGCTTTCGCGAATAACTTGGCGCACCCCATGGCGAAATATCTAGTCGTTAGTGTGAGCGGAAACCCCGACAGTAACAGCCGGCGCATGTGCCAGCTGGCTTTCGCCTGGTTGCAGAAGGCGCAGGTCGATTGCGAGTGGATCGATTTGCGCGATCTCAATCTTCCGCTGTGCGACGCAGATGCGTGCTACGCGTCGCCCGGAGCGAAGAAAATCAGTGAGGCGATTCGTGCAGCCGACGGGATTCTCATCGGTGCGCCTGTTTACAACTATGATGTGAGCGCGGCCGCCAAGAACATGATCGAGCTGACTGGCATCGCCTGGGAGGATAAGGTGGTCGCTTTCCTCTGCGCTGCGGGCGGGATGAGCAGTTACATGTCGGTCATGGCGTATGCGAACAGCCTTATGCTGGATTTTCGGTGCGTGATTGTTCCGCGCTTCGTCTATGCAACGAGCAGCGCGTTCGAAGGCGACACACCTGCGGATGAGAAGATCGTGCAGCGCGTCGAACAAGTGGCCGCAGAGTTGGTGCGTTTCACGAAAGCGTTACGCGGCTGATTCTGAAGAAATCGGCGCCTTGCAGACAAAGGAAGCGTGCCTGGCCACGGGTATCCAGTTCCGCCCAACCGGCGATATAATCTGCGATGAGCGATTGGCGATAAGCGCTTGTTTGGCCAGCGGAATCTCAGCGGCGGGAACGATGGCGAAGGACATATCTACAAGAGTGAGCGGGTTTCATATCGGAAAGGTCCATCTCAGATTTCCTCAGGACGCCAATTCTGGAACATCTGGATCGCGCAGAAAGAAGAATGCCGTGGCGATGAGTGGCGGGAGCAGGATGATCCCCCGCAACCAGAGTTCCGAGTGCCATGGGAGAAGGAAGAGGCGCTCGTTCCAGAACAGGAAATAAGCGAAGAGGGTGACGGAGAGAACCTGCCAGGGTTGCGCGCGACGCCAGGCCGCGAATGGCAGAATCCAGGTGAGGTACCACGGGTGCAAGACCGGCGAGAGAATGATCGCCGTGGCGAGGACCCAGAGCATTCCGCGTTTCCAATTGCGATAGAAGAGAACCGAGACGGCGCAGACGGAGATGAGGATAACGACGTTGTAGTGGTAGTTTTTTTGGCGCGGATTTGGCCAGACGGTTTCTTCGATGATCCACCAGAAGAGGTCGTTTAGGCGGGTGACGTAAGCGAAGTTTCGGAGCGAATCCCAGATGGGAATTTGCGGCCAGCCGTAGAGGAGGCTGAGCGCGCCGGGAATGGAGAGGGCCAGAGCGAGCGCGAAGGCACGCTTGCGCAACGCGAAGACGCAGAGCGGCAAGAGGAGGATGGGGATCAGCTTGATCGAAATGGCGATGCCGAAGAGCGCGGACGCGGCTAGGGCGAGGAGCCATTTCGTGCGGCAGGCGGTGGCGGCTTCGAAACGCGTGAGGAGGACGACGCCGGCAACCATCGGCAAGACCATGAGGCTGTCGAAATGCGCGGACCCGGCGAAGCAGTAAACGACGAGCGGATTCCAAGCGTACCAGGCAGCGCTCGCGTACCGAGAAGCGGCGGGCAGGAGAAGTAGGAGAAGACCAGCGGTGGCGAGATCAGCGGTGGCGAAGAGGAGCTTGTAGAGGAGAGGGCTTTCCGAGATCGGGCTGAGCGCGGCGAAGAGCAATTCGGCGCCGGGCGGGTAAATCGCCTGCGAGTTGCGGTGGTTAATCTTGTACCAATTAGGAAATTGCTCGCGCATGCCGGAGAGCGCTTCGTTATCCGGCGCTTGCACGTAGGGATTGAAACCGGCGTGCTGGATTTTGCCTTCCCATTGATAGCGCCAGAAGTCGTCGCCGGGTTCGATCGGAAGCGCGATGAGTCGCAATGCAATCGCGATGCCCCAGAAGAGCAGCGCTTGTTTCCGGTGCGAAATCCATGCCGGAAAGTTTGAGACTGCGAGGAGGAATGCGAACCCGCAGAGCAGACCACAGCCGACAAACCGGACGGGCATTTCGGCCAAAGTCCAGTCGTCGTAAAGATTGAGGGCCGCGCAGAGCGCGAGCTCCAACGTCAGATAAAGGAAGAAGCGGACGAGCTGAACAATGCGCATCGACGTGTGCCGTGCCTATCCGACTTCCGGGAAGACTTCGCTGGCAGCAGTCGCGACCGGCGCGGCACCGGTGCGACCGATCCATTGCAGGCCAGCACGATATGCCGCGAGGTCGACGAGCTCCGCGACGCGTCGTTTCAAGACGCGCGCGCGAAAAGCAAGGAAGCCGATGAAGATTGCGTAGGCGGCGAGGATCGGGAGATCGACCCGGCCCGTGTTCAGCACGTGATAGGTGAACAGCGTGAGCATGACAAGATTGATGATCACGGTGGTCGTGACGAAACGATGCTTGAGCGAAACGCGGGTGAGGCACTTCGGGCCACCGTGGTATTCGGTCACGGTTTGCAGGGCGATGCTCCACCAGAAGTTGCCGTATATTTGGATGTCCCACTCGTTCCAACCGGTATCGGTGGAATAACGCCAGCCTTCCTCATCCATGAGCCCGAGGATGGCGGTGAGAAGGTGATGACGCTCCTTGCCTTCGTCGCTCCAATAGCTGCGACGGGCGAGGGGGCCGCGAAGGTCGGCATTGGCCGGGAGGAGTTCATGCGTTGAGATGACGGAGCGAGGCGTGCGCTTGAACTGCAGCCAGGTGAAATAGCGCGACCAACCGCGCACGAGCGGTTGTGCCACCGCAAGCGCCATGACCAGGAGGCGCGCCGGGATGGTATCGAATTTCGGCTCGATCCGGGCGCGTAACATGTAGGAGAGGGCAACGCAGAGCGTGCCGCCAAACATGAGATACGGCACAATGCGCACTTCCGGCACGAAGATGCCGATCCCAAAAAGAAAAACGGTGAGCGCGAACCATTCGACGCTGCTCAGGTAGCTGGCGATTTCCGATTGCGGGGTGGGGTAGATGGATTGGAAAAAGCCGTCGCCGAAGACGCCGTGATAAACGATGGGACGGTTGATGAACCAACTGAAACGCGGTGTGCCGTAGATTTGGCCGCGCCATTTCGCGCTGCCGGTGGGGCCGAAAAAGATCAGGTGCTTGAAGCGCAGAAGCGACTCCGCTTCGCCGTAGCCTTCCTGTTGTTTGCGGAAAGCGGTGAGCGTGAAGCGCCGGTAATGCCAGACGATGGCCGTGGGGCTAAAGGCGATTTGATGGCCTGCCTGCTGGATGCGCCAGCAGAAGTCCACGTCGTCTCCGGCCTTGTGATATTCCACATCGAAGCCGCCCACGTTCTCGAAGGCCCAGCGATACCAGGCCATGTTACATCCGGGGATGTGCTCCGCGACGGTGTCGGTGAGGAGGACGTGACTAGGGCCGCCGGGAGCAGCCGCGACACAAGCCTGAACCCAATTCTGCGCGGGTGGCGAAATGTTCGGACCACCCACTCCGGCATAGTCGCCGCTGCGCAGTGTGCCGATGAGGTAGCGGAGCCAATCTCTGTCCGCCATGCAGTCGGAATCGGTGTAGGCAAAAACTTCGCCGCGCGCGGCTGCAGCACCGGTATTGCGCGCGTGACTGAGGCCGTGATTGGTTTGATGAAGGTAGCGGATTTGCGGAAAGCGGGCAGCGATCTCCGCGGTGTTATCGGTGGAACCATCATCGACCAGGATGACTTCGTAGGCGGGGTAATCGATTTGCCCTAACGAGTCGAGACACGCTTCGAGCGTCTTGGCGCCATTGTAGGAACAGACGATGACGGAGACGAACGGGGGATCGACCAACGCGGGATGGGGGAGCTCCGAGTTGTTCTGTCCAAGCTTATCGTGCAAGCGGTGGAAGACCTTCTTCGGTTCACGATCGCGAGTGACGAGGCCGAAGGCCCAATCGGTGATCTCCTGCTCGCCGGTGAACCATTCATCCGTCCAGGCGAAGAAGATCGTCCCGGCCAGACCGCAACGCGCCACGCTCTCGACGTGCCAGCCGAGCATTTCCGCTTGCTCGTCTTCGGAGTGGCGGATGGTGTCCATCCCAAATT
This sequence comes from Chthoniobacterales bacterium, assembly GCA_040004745.1. Classification (GTDB taxonomy): domain Bacteria; phylum Verrucomicrobiota; class Verrucomicrobiia; order Chthoniobacterales; family UBA10450; genus JACCTI01. The sequence goes on from JBDUAH010000009.1 coordinate 5,297, forward strand.
CTCCCAGGATGAGCGGACGATCTTCGGCCAGATTTTGCAGGCGCAAGAGATAGCGCTCGAACTCATCCTGGTGGTGCAGGTAAACGTTGAAGCAGAAGAAGTCGACATTTTGCGGGAGGAGAAATTCTGTCGGCGGAAAACTGGCGTAGGAGAAAAGGACGTCCGGGTTCGCCGCGCGCGCGACACGGATGAGATGCTCGAGAAACTCGGTGACCCGGCGCACGCCCAGCCAGCGCACCAGGGTGCTGGAGATTTCGTTGCCGACCAGATAACCGAAGATGGCTGGGTGCCCAGCGTGCTCGGCGACGGCGCTGCGGACCGATTGCACGATTTCTTCGCGCGCTTTTTTCGCACGCAAAAACTCGATGTGTTTCGCCCAAGGCAAGGTGATGAGAACTCGCATTTCGGCAGCGGCGCAGTGATCGAGGAACCACAACGGTGGAGAGTGATAAATGCGCAGGAGGTTGATTCCGAGGATGCGCATTTGGGCGAGATCACGGTCGAGCTGTTCCGGCGTGCCGAGGTAGTATCCTGCGGTGTCCGGCCGGAACGGACCGTAGGTGACTCCCTTGACGTAGAATTTGTCGGCGCCTTCGAAGAAGAACTTGGCCACGGCGCTGACGCGCCCCAGCGACGGGGAACTCACAGCCGGTTTTCTAGTGCAAGCGCCGAATGGACGCAAAGGTTTTGCATCTGCGGGGTTAGGCCGATCTATCCCGCGCACGCCACTGCGATTCCGGCTGAGACGACCTCATCCGTGCGGGCGAGGTCGCTGTGCGTATGCGCCGTCGAGAGGAAGCCAGTCTCAAATTGGGACGGAGCGAAATAGATTCCGTGGTCCAGACAGTGGCGAAAAAACCGCGCGAACGCTGCGCGATCACTGTTCTTTGCAGAGGCGAGGTCTGTCACTGGTCCAGCCGTGAAGAAGAGGCAGAACATGGAGCCGATGCGGTGGAATGTGAGCGGCTGACTCGTTAGGCCCATCGTTTTGCGAGTGGCATCTTCGAGTTGGGCTCCAAGTTTTTCCAGCGCACTCCAACCATCGACCCGGTCGAGTTCGCGCAATTGGGCGAGGCCGGCGGCCATTGCGAGCGGATTGCCAGAGAGCGTGCCGGCCTGATAGACCGGGCCGTCGGGCGAGAGGTAATCCATGATCTCGGCCCGCCCACCGAATGCGCCCACTGGGAGTCCGCCGCCGATTACTTTTCCGAGCGCGGTGAGGTCCGGGCGGACTCCGAAAATTTCCTGCGCGCCACCGCGCGCGACGCGGAAGCCAGTCATGACTTCGTCGAAAATAAGGAGAGCGCCGTGGAGCGTGCATTCGTCGCGCAGTTGTTGCAGGAAATTATCCTCTGGGAGGTAAAGGCCGGCGTTGGCGGGGATGGGCTCTAGAATGATGGCAGCGATCGATTCACCATTTTCGCGGAACGCAGCGCGAACGGCTTCGATATCGTTAAACGGGAGTGAAATCGTGAGGTCAGCGAACGCCGCGGGAACGCCAGCGCTATCGGGACGGCCGTGCGTCAGTGCGCCGCTGCCTGCATTCACTAACAGAGAGTCAACGTGGCCGTGATAGCAGCCTTCGAATTTAATGATTTTGTCGCGACCAGTGAATCCACGGGCGAGGCGGACGCACGACATGGTGGCTTCGGTGCCGCTGTTCACCATGCGCACCTTCTCGATCGAGGGCACCCAGCGGCAAATCAGTTCTGCCATTTCGACTTCGAGCGGATTCGGGATTCCGAAACTCACACCGCGGGCCGCTGCCGCTTGAACGGCCTCGACAACAACGCGCGGGGCGTGGCCTAAAATCGCCGGGCCCCAAGTGCCGACGTAGTCAATATATTCGTTGCCGTCGACGTCCCAGATTCTTGCGCCAGCCGCGCGCTCGACGAAGAACGGTTCGCGTTCGAGACCGCGAAAAGCGCGGACAGGGGAATTTACGCCGCCGGGGATGTGACGTTGAGCAGAGGCGAAGAAACCGGAGGAGCGGGTGGGCATTGGATTGTCAGGAATTCGGAAACGTCCAACGTCCAACGATCAACGTCCAACACTTCAATGAAGAGTGGGTGCGTTGACAGTTTCTCGCGCCGCCCATACGCTCCGGTCGCGCAAAGGGCGGGGTAGCCAAGTGGTAAGGTCGGGGTCTGCAAAACCTCTATTCGCGGGTTCGATTCCCGCCCCCGCCTCGCACGCGCCGCTCCGCGCGAAAGTCATTTCAGGGCTCGAGTGAATCCCGCACTTGGGAAATTGTCACCCTCTCACGGTCAAGGACATCTGCCTCATGTTGCGCCGTGGCTGCTCGGTTGCGGCGACCGAGAACGACTTGGCGGCCCGACATTTCCTGTGAGGATCGATGCACGGTTTTAACCGCTCGCGGCAGCGGTGGCGAGTTTCTCCAGCTCGCCCCAGCGCGCATAGAGAGAGGCCACCTTCTTGCGCGCGGCACCGAGTTCGGTCTCCACGCGCGTCCACTCCTCTTTTGGGCGTAGAAAGAGATCGGGATCCGCGAACGCCGTCTCCAGCCGGGCGGCCTCCTTCTCCGCGGCCAAAATATCCGCTTCGATGGTTTCCAATTCGCGCGCTTCCTTGTATTTCAATTTCCGCGGCTTCGGCGCGGCGGTGGTTGAAGTCTGACCGCCCTTCACGGCCGACGTTTCCAGAGCCGGCGTCGCGCGCATTTCCAGATAGCGATCGTAATTGCCGACGTGATAACGCACCGAGCCATCCTCTTCGAAGGCGAGAATGGAAGTGCAGACACGATTTAAAAAATAGCGGTCGTGACTAACAACCAAAACGCAACCGCCGAAGGCGACGAGCGCTTCCTCGAGCAAACGCAGCGTGCCCAAATCTAGATCGTTGGTTGGCTCGTCGAGCATGAGAACGTTGCCGCCGCGCTTGAGGATTTTCGCGAGCAAAACGCGGCTGCGCTCTCCGCCACTCAACTGCGCGATGCGCGTGTTGATACGATCCTCGCTGAAGAGGAAACGCCGCAAATATCCACGCAGCGTGATCGTCTCTTCGCCTAGTTTTACGGCGTCGCTTCCGTCACTCACTTCGTCCCAGACCGTCTTCTCTTCATCGAGGAGCATGCGGTTTTGGTCGACGTAATTGATCTCGGTGCGCGTACCGATTTCGACTTCGCCGCACGCGGGTTCGAGCTGGCCGAGCATCAGCTTGAGCAAAGAAGACTTGCCGAGCCCGTTTCGTCCGACAATGCCGAGACGTTCCCTGTGTTGCAGTTGCAAGCTCAGGTTGCGGAACAAAGTCCGTCCGGCCATGTCCAGCGTCACGTCACGCAGCTCGATCACGCGATTCGCCAGCTTCGGCGCGGGCGGGATGATGAGATCGACGTCCAGTTCCGGTTCGGGCGCTTCCTGCGCCGCGAGTTCGAAGTAACGATCAATGCGATCGACCGATTTTGTTCGGCGCGCGCGCGGACCGCGTCGCACCCATTCCAACTCACGCTTCAGGAACTTCTGACGCTTTTTTTCCTGCATCTCTTCCACAGCCATCCGTTGCGCGCGCGCGAGTAGATAATCGGTGTAGGTGCCTTCGTAGTTGGCAAATTGTCCGCGCGCCAACTCCACGATGCGCGTGGCCACGCGATCGAGAAAATAGCGATCGTGGGTGACGAAGAGGCAGGTGCCGTTATAGCGCGCCAGGAAATCCTCCAACCATTCGATCGAGCCGGTGTCGAGATGGTTGGTCGGTTCGTCTAGTAGCAGAAAATCGGGCCGCGGGAGAAGTGCGCGGCAAAGCGCAACGCGCCGTTTTTCTCCGCCTGAAAGCGTGCCGACGATGCGCTCTTCATCCGGCGCGTGGAGATTGGTGATGAGCGACTTAATCCGATGTTCGAGACTCCAGCCGTCCGCATGCTGGATCTGCTCTAGCAGCATGCCACTCTGCGCGCTTTCAGGCGGCGTATTTTCGTATTCATCGAGGAGATCGAGAATGCGCTGAGCGCCGCTCATGATGTTTTCGTGGACGGTGCGTTCGTCATCGAGATCGAACACCTGCGGCATGTAGCCGCTCACCAAATCACGGCGCAATGCCACATCGCCGGAGTCCGGTTGCGTGGCCCCGGCGGCGATTTGGAGGAAAGTCGACTTGCCAGAACCGTTGCGGCCCACGAGACCGACTCGTTCTCCTTCCAGGATCGTCAGGGTCGCGCCGTCGAGCACAGTCTGCATTCCATGACGAACGACGAGATTATTAAAACTCGCGACTGCGATTTTGACGGCCTCGGACATAAAAAATCTGGTCTGCTAATCCGACAACGCGCTGCCGCTTCCCTCGTCGATGTACTCGGTCGCGCCCACTTTCGAGATGCGGAGGTATTGCCGCCACTTCCCGGAGGTTGCTTCCTCCAGTGTTTGAGAAGTGGAAGGTTCACCGTCAGAAAACGCTTCGCTTAGGATACGTCCGTCCAACAAGTTTTCGGTGTGCAAGCCCAGCAGGTGAACAATCGAAGCGGCGACGTCGAGATTGCTCGAGGGCAAATCGCTTTGCGTGCCCGCGCGGAAATCCGGGCCGGCCGCGATTAGGATATTATGGACATCGAACGGGCTCAGCGTCCCATGCGTGCCCTTGGCTTTGCTGCTCCCATTCGCATCGATCATTCCTGCCGTGCCGTTGCTGCTCCGCTGATCGCTCCAGCGGAACGCCATCACGACGTCCGGACCTTCCATTTTTTCCAGATGGACGCGGGCAAGCGGGAACGAACCCTCCACCGCGGCGCGAGAAAAAATCACGCCCGTGAAGTCCTTTTTTTGCAGCCATTGGACTAGACGAGCGTTCGTTTTCGCATCGTGATCTTTGATATAAAAGAGAACTGATCCTCCATTTCCGATCACGCGGATGGCACCGCTGGTCTTCGCGTTCTTCCCCTTTTTGACCACTCGAAAATCGTCTGCTGCGAGGAGGCTTTCGAGATTTATCTGGCGTGCGATGGTCGAGAATCCGTGGTCTGAAACAACCAGCACATCGCTTTGATCGCGGACACCTTTTTCCTCCAGCGCCTTTAGCACCCTGGCCAGATTATCGTCTACTGATTTGATCGCGGCCAAGGCCTTCGCGCTCCCCGGACTGTCCGCGTGTTCGGAGCGATCCGGATCGCCCATCCAAAGAACCGAAAATTCGGGCACACCTTCTTTCCAAAGCACCTCGGTAAGCGCGCGCGTGGACCACTTGTCCTGCGTGACACTCGGTAACTTCTTCGTCTTCGGATAACGACCGAGCGTGTCCTCGAATTTCCTTTGCGCGGATTTCGGCAGCGCGATGCCTTCAACAAGTGTGACCGAATTTCCATCTCGGGCATCCGTTTTCCGGTCGAACAAAAGCGGCGCGCTTTTCGTGCCGGCGATCGCAGTCGTGCCGCCACTTGCGTGCACTAATTCGGCGATTGTCGGCACGGCCAGGAATTTGCCACCGCTCCGCTGATCGATTGCTCGCACCATGTCGATTCCATCCGTGCGCGCAGGTTTTGTGCGGCTGATTCCCGGCAAGTATTCGTAGTTTCCGATCGGTCCGCTGCTTCCGGGGAAAACACCCGTCGCCAGCGCGGCCGCGTTCACCGTTGTGAGCGTGGGATAGACGGAGTGATGGTTGCGAAAGGTCAGGCCGCGCTGCGCGAGCGCCCAGAGATTTGGGGAGTTCTTCTCCGTCATGAAATCCGAACGCATGCCGTCCCACACCACGAGCACCACATGAGTGGCTTTGCCGCGCGCGGGCGCATCCTCCGCTCTCGCAGAAACGAAACCCGCCAGCAGCGCGCAAAGAGCGAGGCGCGCGATCATCATGCGTTCGGATCAGTTCCCGCTCGTCGCCGGCGGCACGGTGCCCGCTTTGATTACCGTCATCTCTTGCGGCTTCAGATGCGCTTTGATCGCGGCGTTCACTTCAGCCAACGTGAGCGCCTGCACCCGTTTCGGATATTCATCCAGCCAGTTCACGTTGTAGCCGCGATGGATCGCGTTTAGCAACGCGCTCGCCATGCCGTCGGTGGTGGCGAGGCCAACCTTGAACGTCCCAATCAAATTGGTTTTCACTCGCTCGAGTTCCGCGGTCGTTACGCCGTCTTTGTACCAGACGTCGAGTTGATTTTGCGTGGAAGCTATTCCCTTCTCGAGCAGGTCGGGGGCGAAGTTTGCCGAGATCTGCCATGCGCCATCGGTGAAAGCGTCGTCTGCCATCCCGGCACCGATGCCATAGGTCAGACCTTCCTTATCCCGCACATTCGCCATCAGGCGGCCGGTGAAGCCCGAGCCGAGAACGGCTGTTCCCACCCGGAGCGCCAGAGAATCCTGATCGGAGTAACGCAGGTGATCCGCCTGCCCCATAACCACCGTCACGTTCGGCTTGTCCGCCATCTGGATCGTTTGCGACCGAGTCTTTGGCACGGACTCCGCCCGCGGGAGATTGGACACTGCCTTGCCCCCGGTCCAACCCGCGAAAGCTTGTGCCAAATCGCGCTTCAACTCATCCAAATCGAAGTCGCCCACGACGACGAACGTGGATTGCGTGGGACCATAGTAGTTCGCGTGAAACGTCTTCACATCCGCCAGGTCGGCCGCTTCGATTGCCGCCATGAATTCCTTTACCGGCGGTGAATAGTTCGGGTGGCCCGCAGGAAAAATCGCTTCGGAAAACGCCTGATCGGCGCGATAGCTCGTGCTTTCCTGCGCGCGCTGCAGATCGCCCAGGAGTTGTTTTTTTAATTTCGCGAATTCGTCCTCCGCGAATGCTGGCGTGCGAATTTGCTCAGCCAGGAGCCCGATCACGGTGGAGAGATCTTTCCGGAGACATTTGCCTCGGAACTCGACCATCACACCGCTGACCGAGAAATCGATGTGGGCTCCGATCTGATCGAGTTTCTGGGCGATCGCAAACTTGTCCTGCTTCGTCGTCCCCTTATCGAGCATCTCGCCTGCCAGCGTTGGAATCGCGCGGTTATTTGCCGGGGCGAAACTGTCGCCGGCGGGGAGCGAACCGTGGAAGGTGACGACATCCTGCACGTCGGTTTTGCAGGCAACGAGGTCAAAACCTCCAGTCTGCGAGCGATTCACTTTCTCGGCGATTTGCGCAGAGGCGGAGCTGACGAGCGCGGCGAGGACGAGAGCGGAAAAGGAAATGGATTTCATAGCTTTAAGGTCTGTGATTTTCGGATCCTCTAGGGAATCGGCGGGACTGGGATGAGCGATGGAGAAGGCGACGCTTCGGCCTCCTCTTTCTCCGCGCTGGCTGCGGCCCGGGCCGGTGGAGCCGCCACGTTCGGGATGAACCAGCCCGTCGTCCGCTTGTCCTCCACCAGATATTTATTGGCCACGCGCTTTACGTCTTCTGGCTTCACATTTTTCAGCGCGTCGTCCGCGTTGACGTAAAGCGTCCAATCGCCCGCCGCGATGAACTCGTTCAGCTTGCTCGCAATCGCGAACGAACCGTCCCGCGCGTAGGAAGAAGCGGCCACCATCCGCGCGACTGCGGCTGACACTTCGGAGTCCATGACTCCTTCCTTTTTCACGCGCTCCACATCATCCAACAGGATTTTCTCGACCTGCTCATGCGTGCTCCCGGGAGCGAGGCTGGCGTAGAGAATATAAAGCGAAGGATCATGAAAAAATCCGACATCACCCGTGACATCGGTGGTGAGATTCTTGTCGGTTAACGCGCGATAACCGCGGCTGTTTTTTCCGACCGTGAGGATGACGTTGAGCACGCGCAGGGCCGCCTGATCTTTATCGACGGCAGCGGGAATCTTGTGCGCAATCGCCAGCACGCCCAACTCTCCGGCGCGTTTCAGAGTCACGCGGCGTGGTCCGGTCTGCTCCGGCTCCTCGGTGTAAACGACTGGGATTGGCTTCGGCGCTTTCGGAATTAATCCGTAGTTTTTCTTGATCAGCGCGAGCGCCTTCGCGGGATCGAAATCGCCAATGACCGAGACCGTAGCGTTATCCGGCCAGTAAAACGTGTTATAAAATTCCTGCAGCTTCTCGATCGGCACCTTCTCGATGTCGCTCCGCCATCCGATCGTGGGATGATGATAGGGATGGGCGAGGAACGCGGACGCGTAGATTTCCTTGTCCAACGCTTGCATTGGATCGTTCTCGCCGATCTCAAATTCGTTCCGCACCACCGTCATTTCCGGTTTCCGGTCCTCCTCGCGCAGCCAGAGATTTCGCATCCGGTCGGCCTCGATCGCCATGTAACCGTCCAGATTTTCGCTCCCGATATTGGCGTAGTAATTGGTCCGATCCAGCCAGGTGGAGGCGTTGTAAATCCCGCCCACGCGCTCCAGTAGCTGATCCACGCTAGTGCCCTTTTCACGATTGAACTTCGGCGTGCCCTTGAACATCAAATGCTCCAGCAAATGCGTCGCGCCCGTGGTGCCGGTCACTTCATTCCGCGAGCCCACGCGATAGGTCACCATGTAGGTCAACGTCGGACTCGAATGTTCCTCCAGGAGCAAAACCTGCAGGCCGTTCTTTTCCAAAGTGTATTCCGAGATCGGCCCCACCGTTTTCACAAACGCAAAGCCGGAAACCTTGGCCGGAGCGTTTGCGGCCAAGGCAGGGGCGGTGATCGATAATCCAACGAGGAAGCCGAGGAAAAGCTGTTTTTTCATAAAAGGACAGGACGGTTAGGGAACGCCACCGAGTCCAAGAAAGTGTCTCATCCCGGCGTCTTGTCCATCCGGGGTTCGACGTATGTTCTTAGCGTGATCGCAACGCTTCTCGATCTGGCGGAATGAGGGCATGCTGGAGGGCAACGCTCGGTCGTTGCTCAAACGAGAGACGGCAATGAAAGGAGCATCGCCCTCTAGGCCGCGTCCAAAAAATTTCTCAGCGCGCGCCAGTTCCCAACGGCTGCGAGGCAGGCGCTCGACCTCAGCCGTGCCCGCTCCCGGCCGCTGCCGCCGTGATATGCCTTTCCGAGCGTCTGTCGTTGCGGGACGCCATGCGGAATCCAGTTTATGATCGCGGCAATGAAGCGTGTCTTCGGCCTCGAAACAGAATACGGCATCACCGTCGAGGGCGCGGAGTCTCTCGACGTGGTGGCGGAATCGATCGAGCTGGTGCGTTCCTACACGGAACGTGGCGCACTGATGAAATGGGATTACGCGCTGGAGGATCCACACCGGGATGCACGTGGTTTCCGCGCGAAGGAATTGCTGCAGGATACGGACGAGTCGGCTTACTTCGAGATCGATCGGGATCGGCCGCTCAGCTTTCAGGAGATCAAGAGCGATCTGGTGCTGTGCAACGGCGCGCGGTTTTATAACGATCACGCGCATCCGGAGTATTCCACGCCGGAATGCACGACCTTGCGAGAACTGGTAGCGCACGACAAAGCAGGCGAACGCATCGCCGCGGAATGTGCGCGCTGGCGGACGGGAAAGCTGGAAGGCGGACAGGAGGTCCGGCTTTACAAGAACAACACGGACTTCGTGGGCCACAGCTACGGTTGCCACGACAATTATCTGATGCGGCGCGATGTGCCGTGGCCGCGAGTGGTGAGCGGGATGATGCCGTTTCTGGTCACGCGCCAGATTTTTGCGGGGGCAGGCAAGATGGGGATCGAAGCGGAAAGCGCGGTGGGTGAACTGGGCGTGTATCAGATTTCGCAGCGCTCGGATTTTTTCAGTGTGCTGGTGAGCATCGATACGATGAACAAGCGGCCGCTCGTGAATACGCGTGACGAGCCGCACGCCGACGCGCACAAGTACCGCCGCTTCCACGTCATCATCGGTGATTCGAACATGAGCGAGTGGGCGACGGCGGTGAAGGTGGGGACGACGGCGCTGGTGCTGGATTTGATTGAACGCGGAGCGGTCCCGGAGATTGAATTGGCGCGACCGATTGAGGCGTTAAAGGCGATCAGCCGGGACCAGAGTCACGGCTGGATGGTGGAGCTGCGAGATGGACGAAAGATTTCCGCGATCGAGGTGCAGCGTTTGTATCTGGAGGCCGCACGGGCATCGGCAGACGACGAGGAAACGCGCTGGCTCTTGCGCGAGTGGGAACAGGTCTTGAACGATCTCGAGCGCGACGTCTCGTTAGCCGGCGATCGCGTCGATTGGGTGGCGAAGAAGAATCTGCTCAACGCGTTGCGCGACGCGGAAGGACTGGAGTGGAGCGATCCGTGGTTGCAGGCGATCGATCTGGAATATCATAACGTGAGCACAGACGATGGGCTCTTCTCCGGACTGGAACGGCAGGGTGTCGTTAGGCGATTCGCGCGCGAGGAAGAGGTCGCGCAAGCCATCCTCATGCCGCCGGATACGACGCGGGCCTATTTTCGCGGACGCGCGGTGGCGAAATTCGGGCAGGCGATCAGGGCGTTGCAGTGGGATGAGATCGTTTTCGCGGAGGGAAAGCGAACGCGGCGAGTGGCATTGCCGGAACCGTACGATGACGAGCGCCTCTTGCGACTCAATGCGCTGGTGAGAGACGAAACGGATTTCGCTCAGTTCTTCCTAGCTCTGCACCGTCCGGAATTTTCGTCCTAGCTGATCCCTGTGGCTCCGCGTTGCCCGAGCCGCTGCGAGCGCTAGGACCAGGTGATCAGCCGTAACTCGTGCGCCTGCACGAGATGAGGATGAGTGGGGACGACGCGGACGCTGAACCCATACATGCCGGTTTCCGTCGCGGGGACGGAGCCGTGGTAAAGGTAAGCGCCGTTTCCGTCTGATTGCTCATCGCTTTGGTAGAGCGGCGTCACGGTTGGATTGCGCACCTCATCGTTGTCCGCTTCGCCGTGGTAGGCTTCCACGCGCACATGTTTGGGATCGACGCCGCCGAGGTGGACACGGGCGGAAACTTGGAGGGCATCGCCGACCGGGATGTTGTGGCGATTTTCGTTTCCGATCTGGACGTCGGAGACTCGAACCTGCGGCCAGTCTTGCCGAATACGCGCTTTCCATTGGCTGAGTTCCACCGCAGCACGGCAGTCGTCGCGGGCGAACTCGGCCTGCGCTAATTCCGCGGGACGGTAGAGACGCTCGGTGTATTCCCGGACCATCCGGTGGGTGTTGAAGACGGGCGTGACGCTGCGGATGGATTCGCGCATCAACTGCAGCCAGGCGAGCGGGAGTTTGCCGTCCGGCTTGGCGTAATAGAGCGGGATGATCTGGTTCTCCAGCAACTGGTAGAGACTGCTGGCGTCGACCTCGCTTTGGTATTCAACCGCGCCGTCATCGATCTCCGCTCCGATGGCCCAGCCGTTTTTGCCGTTGTAACTTTCGCACCACCAACCATCGAGCACACTGAGATTGAGGCCACCATTAGGCGGAAGTTTCATTCCGCTGGTGCCGCTGGCTTCGAGCGGGCGGAGCGGATTGTTCAGCCAAAGGTCGACGCCCTGCACGAGGCGGCGAGCGATGTAGGTGTCGTAGTCTTCGACGAAAACGATGCGGTTTTCGAAGCCTTCTTGTCGGCTAAATTTGTAGACTTCCTTGATCAGCGCTTTGCCGCCTTCGTCGCGCGGATGCGATTTGCCAGCGAAGATGAATTGCACCGGACGCGTGGTGTCGTTCAGCAGACGCGCGAGCCGTTCTTTATCGCTGAACAAGAGCGCGCCGCGCTTGTAGGTGGCGAAGCGGCGCGCGAAACCGATCGTTAGAATTTCGGGATCGAGAATCTGATTGGCGCGTCGGATCGATTCCATCGATTCACCCACTCGGGTGCGACGGAGCCGCACGCGTTCGCGCACGAATTCCACTAAGCGAAGCTTCAATTTCTGATGCGTTTCCCAAAGCTGCGCGTCGGGGATATCCATCACCCCGCGCCAGAAATCGTGATCGGTGAGGCGTTCTTCCCAATCGCCCAGATACTTCGTGTAGAGCGCGGAAAATTCCGGCGCCATCCAGGTCTTGGTGTGGATGCCGTTGGTGATGCTGGTGATCGGCACTTCCTGCATTGGGACGCCGTGCCAGACGTCTTTCCATAACGAGCGGCTGACTTCTCCGTGAAGTTTGCTCACTCCGTTCGCGTGTCGGCTCGCGCGGAGGGCGAGGATAGTCATGCTGAAAGGGTCGGCCTGATTGACGCGCGTTTGGCCGAAGGAAAAAAGTTCGTCGAACGGCACGCCGAGTTCGCGGGCGAAGTCGCCGAAATAGCGCTTCATCATCTCGCGCGGGAAAGCATCGTTGCCGGCAGGAACGGGGGTGTGCGTGGTAAAGACATTCGCAGCGGCGACAACCTGGAGAGCTGAATAGAAATCGAGATTCTTCTCCGCGCGCAGGGTTCGAATGCGCTCCAGCGCAAGAAAGGCGGAGTGGCCTTCGTTCATGTGGAAGACGTGCGGATCGAGCCCGAGCGCCCGGAGTGCGCGGACGCCGCCAATCCCGAGAACCATTTCCTGGCGGATCCGCATTTCCAGATCGCCGCCATACAGTTCCGCGGTGATGAGACGATCTTCCGGCGTGTTTTCCGCCACATCGGTGTCGAGCAGGAAAAGATTGATCCGCCCGACGTGCAGTTGCCAGATTTTCGCGTAGACCTCGCGATCGAGAATCCGCACCGAGATGAGCACGCGCGCGTTTTCCCGCCGCACTTCGCGGATCGGCAGGTGGTGGAAATTCTGGTTCAGGCTGACCGCCTGCTGGGTGCCTTCGCGGTCGATCTGCTGCTTGAAATACCCGTGGCGATAGAGCAGCCCCACAGCGACGAAATTCAGGTCGAGGTCACTGGCCGATTTGCAATGATCGCCCGAGAGAATTCCGAGCCCGCCGGAGTAGTTGGGAATCGATTCGTGAAAGCCAAACTCCGCGGAAAAATAAGCGACCTGGTTTTGCAGAGAGCTCCCGTTTCCCTTCTTCCCGTAAGTGTCCTGCCGCGCCAGATACTTGCGGAACGCCGCATGCACCGCCTTCAGCTCGCGCAGAAAATCATCGTCCTCCGAAACTTCCACGAGCCGCGCCTGGCGCGAGAGCTGGAGCATGCGCACCGGATTGTGATTCGTCCGCGTCCAGAGTTCCGGATCGAGATGACGAAACAGACGCCGCGCCGAAGGCTCCCACGTCCACCAAAGGTTGAAGACCATCTCGCGCATCGGCTCGAGCGCGGGCGGAAGAGTCGGGATGACGTTGTAAGTATGATACGTCGGCATGGGAGAAGCGGGACTTTGTCAGCAATCCGGGGAGCAGCAAGCGTTCCGTTCCCCTCCTACTCACACTCCTGATCCTACTCCTAATCTCAAATGGAGGGCCGGATTAGGATTAAGGAGGATTCGTCACCATGCCTCCTTCGCCGGCGCGAGCAAAAGTCCGATCCACAGCCCCGCGAGAAATCCGCAGAGATGCGCCGCCATGCTGACCTGGGGCGTGAAAAAATCGAACGTGGTCTGAATGAGAACAATGGCCGCGATCGTGACCAGCCGCCGTCGGGCCATCGGCAAAGTGTGATTCCAGATGAGCAAGCCGGCCCACGCACCCACCACCCCCATGACTGCACCGGAAGCGCCCACGAGAAGATTCGATTGGGTCCAACCATAGCGCCAAAGCGTAAGCACGCCCGCGCCTGATCCCAGCCCGGCGATTAGATAGCAGGCGGCAAATCGGAGAGAGCCGATCGCCGATTCCAGGTTCGGGCCGAGAACGTAAAGCGCGTAAAGGTTAACGAGCAGATGCGCGAAGCCGTAGTGCAAAAAGAGCGCGGTCAGCAGTCGCCAGTATTCTCCCTGGATGAGGACGGCGATGGGTTGAAGAGCTCCGAGTCGAAGCAAATTCGAGGAATCGGTCGTGCTTCCCACGATCCATTCCAAAAGGAACATGAGGAGATTGAGCACGATGATGGTGCCGACGACCGGAGTCGGCAGGCTCGATTCGGGCGCGAGGGTGGAACGCCGTCGCGTCGCCAGGTTTTTCTCGAAACGCGCCACGGTCGTTTCCGTGGTGGGAGTGAGATGGGCGCGCGGGTCCATCCCCGGTCGGAGACGCGCGGCAACATCGGCGCGGAGCAGCGCATTGCTCGTCTTTTGCTGCAGCGTGGCGAGACGCGTATGCGCGGCTCTCGTTAAACCGGCAGCTAGTTCCGCGGTGCCGATCCAGAATTCGTTGCTCTCGGCCGGCGCCGCCGCGAAACGCGTGTTGAGCAGGTGCGCCACGGCTTTCGTCCGTCCGGTGAACGCCAGCATCGCGAGGACGCTGGCGTCGAACGTCCCCTGATGGTGCGGCGATGCGAGCAAGCGCGGCGCGCGCCCGGCGACTTGATGCACCAGATCGTCGAGCGCTCCCGTTTCGCCGAGGGCACGGAAATAAAGAGGCAGCACCACCGGCTCGCCTCCCAGCGTGTCCAGCGGTAACGACTCCCGACACCATCGGAGCAGTCCCGCCCAATCGCCGCGAATGCGATAATTCTGCGCGATGACTTGCAGCCCGGCGCGATCGTTGGCGCTGCGCAGATTGGCGAGCAATTCCGCGGCCTTCTCGATCTCGCCGCGCTGGGCTGCTTCCATCGCGTTGAGGAAGAGCAGTTCGTGGCGCACGGTCGCGACCGGGTGCAGCCACCGCAGGATGGAGACGACCCGCCGCGCTGTGCCGTAGCGTTCGGCCACGACTAGTTCGGCTTCCTTACGAAGACCGACCGCCGGGAGGAAGAGCAGCAAAAGCCACGCGACTCCGCCCACGTAGCCGGCCGTTTGCGGGAAGACGAACCACGCCAGCGCGGTGATGACGAGCACGATGATGGCGGCGATTTGCCATCCCCGATTGAGCGCGGCGCGCGGCGCGGTCCTGACCAGCACTACGATGGGAGAAAGCAGCGCAAGGGTGAGGAGAATGCGGTTGAGATCGAGCACTGGTTAGGTGGGCTTTGTGGGCTGGTGATTGCTTTCTCCGCGAGAAACGCTCAACGTCCAACGCTCAATGTTCAACGTCCAATGAGAGAAGCCGCCGCATGAAAATTACCGTTACTCAGTATCTCGATGTCACCTCGTCCTGGTGTTTTTGGGCCCACCCGGCTTGGGAGGAATTGCAGAGCCGCTACGGCGATCGCGTTTCTTTTCAATGGAAGGTCGCGCTGATGGACGCGAACGCCCTGCCAGCAACACGCGAGCAGATGGATTGGTTTTACCGGCGCAGCGGGATGATGATGCGCTCGCCGGTAATGCTGAATTCTTCGTGGCACGAAATCGGGAACACCGAATACGTCGCGCCGAATGCGGTGGCCGAAGCGGCGCGGGACATGGGTGCGAGCGATGATCGGGTGCGGCTGGCGCTGGCGCGTGCGGGCTTGCTGGATGGACTGCAGACCGGCCGATGGGACATCGCAGCCGAGATCGGCGCGACAGCATCGGGATTGGAGAAAGCGAAGCTACTCGAGCACGCGCGCATGCCCGAGATCGAAAAGCGTCTGCGGGACAGCACGGCGGAGTTTCACGCTCTCCAGGTCAACCAGCGACCGACGTTTCTGATCGAGAGCGCGATCGGCGATCGCGCGATTTTCTCTGGCTTCGCAAAGGCGGCACCCATGGCCGCCGCGCTCGATGCCATGCTGGACGACGCAGCCGACTACGCGGCGCATGCGGCGCATTTCGGATCTCCGCCGGCCTGACCCACGGGGCATTCGTCGCAGAGTTGTCACGAGATTAACCTTGCTACCGCGGCCATGATGCACTCAACTTCCCGCAATCGACGCCCAGGCGCCGGTTCGCAGTCGCGGGAAATCGCATCCGTGATGGTGAGGAGTGTTCGGCGCGGCCACCGGCTGCGATGGAAATTGCGATGAAACAAGAAACACGGCGAAGCGGTTCACTCCCCATTTTGCCGTCTCGGAGCTCGATCTACACTGCAACCACAAACTCGCGTTAACGGCCGGATTCGCGCCCGCGAAATCCGTGTCATCATGGGCGCTTCCGGCGAACAGCTCGGCGTCATGAAATTGTCCGATGCGCTGCGCAA
>JBDUAH010000149.1:0-6269 GCA_040004745.1 Chthoniobacterales bacterium
CAGCGATTCCTTGTGCAGACCGCGCATCTCGGCCGAGAGCAACTGGTAGACGAGCTCGGGCGTGTCGATCTTCGACTGTGCATACGTCTCGCGTGCGAGGCGTTGGCCGAGCTTAAAAGTGGCAACCAACTGCATCGCCTTCGCCGGCCCAATTCCCGGAATGCCCGAGAGTTCGTCGAGCGTGCAGCGACTGAGGCCACTGAGTGAACCGAAGCGTTCCAGTAATTGCCCGGCGACCTGCACCGCGTTGGCACCGACCAGTCCCGTGCGCAATTGAATCGCGATCAACTCGGAATCGGTCAGGGCATCGGCGCCCCGCGCGAGAAGCTTTTCGCGCGGACGATCGTCCTGCGGCATTTCGCGAATTTTGAGCGGCGCCATGTGAGATGAAAAAAGGCCGGGGGCGCGGCGACAGCCAGGGAAACTTACTCGCGCAGTTGATCCAGAAGATCCCGCAGGGCGTCGCCTAATTCGTTCAGAGCCGTCGCGTGCTCGCTTTCGGGCAAAATGGACAATTCGGTCTGCGCTTCTTGGATCAATTCGCGCCCTGCCGTGAGCGACTCCGTCAACGACGCTGTCCCGATTTCAGCGCGAAGAATGTCGGTTAACTCATCGACTTTACCGTTCACGATCATCTGCGAATAGTGCTCGCGCTCCACGGCAGGTGCCGCTTTCAAAAGCATCAAAACAGGCAGGGTGAGTTTGCCTTTGCGCAAGTCGGTCCCGAGCGTTTTACCTATTACAGATTCATTTCCCGCGATGTCGAGGCAGTCGTCGTAGATTTGATAGGCAGCGCCGATCTTCATCCCGTAACTTTGCAGCGCACGCACCACCGTCGGTTCCTGGTCGTTAATGACCGCGCTCAATTCGGCGGCCGCGGAAAAAAGTGACCCCGTTTTTAACTCCACGATGCGGCGGTAATCCTGCACGCCGAGATGGAGATCAAAGCGACGCTGCGTTTGAATGATCTCGCCGGTGCAGACATCGCGTGCCGCCTGCGCGATGGCGCGACTCACCTTCGCGTTTTCAAAATAGGTCGAAAGATTCAGCGCCTGAGCGAAGAGGCAATCGCCCAGGAGCACGCTGAGCGAGTTACCCCAGCGCGCATTGACTGTCGGTTGGCCGCGCCGGCGTTCGGCGTCGTCCATGATGTCGTCATGCACCAGCGTCGCGATATGGATCAATTCCAGAATGACAGCGAGATCAACGTGCGCGGAGGTAAGCGATCCGGTGGCGCCACCGCTCAGCAAAGCCACCATCGGCCGGAGCCGTTTCCCCTGACCGCCAATGGCGTAGGCGACGTATCCCTCAATCGCGGGATCAAATTCGGCGGCCTGCTGTGTGATGCGGGCTTCGACTTCGTTCAGTTGCGCCTGAACGGTTTGAGCCACCCGCGCCAGCGGTCCCGCCGACGGAGTTTTAACGGCGGGTGTGCGGGTGAAGACTTCCACGTGAGGAGAATATAAAGGCGGTCCTTCAAAGTCAAAACAGGAGAGTCAACGCATCTCCAGCCACTTCGGGTTGCCGTATTTTTGTTCTGCCAGTTTTTCTGCGCTGCGCAAGACTCCTGAATCCAAGGTCAGCTGCGAAAACTCAAGGCCGAGGGCGCGTGTGAAAGCCTCGCGAAAGCCATCCGGCAGTCCCTCGTATTGGATGCTGCCTTGATGGAGGAGGCCCGCGCGCGTGCGACGCTGGGCAGCGCCGGCAATCTTGCGACCCTGCACGAGCACATCGGATGCGACTGCGTTCGCGAAGCAGACATCGGAAACTTTGGGCGCATCCGCATTGGCCAGCGCGACCGGCAGGTTTTCCGAGAGCGCCTGCTGAATTGCACCGTGAATCTGTCGGTAAATTTGCTGAGGGGTGGGGATCGCGCGCCCGGCGGCCCGGGGAAGAATGAAGGAGTAAGTGAGGTCGGCACCGTGCGGCACGATACCGCCGCCGGTCCAACGTCGAACGAGATCACGCTTAGATGACTCCGCAGCAACTTCGGCGAGGCGGCCGAAATATCCGAAGGAAAGGGAAGGACGCTGCCAACGATAGAACCGGAGAATGGGAGACGTGGCGGTCTGTAGAAGCACCTCATCGATCGCCATATTCACTGGCGCCGGATGAGGGTCGCAATCGTCCAAAACGAAAAACTCACGCAGCCACCCGGACGGCGGGAGATCGTTAAGCGGTGAGTTCTTCAATGATTTTCTGCGCGGCTTCTTTCGGGTTGGGGTGCGCGGTTACGGGCCGTCCGATGACGAGGTAGTCGGCGCCGTTGTCTATCGCTCGCCGCGGCGTGGTAAAGCGTTTTTGATCGTCCGCCGCGGCCCACATCGGACGCACGCCGGGTGTGATAATTGTCATGTCTTCGCCAAGCTGCCTTCGCAGACTAACGACTTCATGCGGACTGGCAATTAGCCCGCCGATCCCAGCTTCCGCGCCCAAACAGCCCAGACGCAACGCTTGTTCCGCCCCGCCTGTTTCGATTCCAACTTCACGCAAGGTTTCCGCGTCCGAGCTAGTCAAAACGGTGACACCGAGGAGGAGCAGCGAGGGTGGACACTCAGCGACCGCGGCTGCGATCATGCGCCGTCCACCGCTCAAATGCAGCGTGAGCATGGCCACATCCAATGCGCCCGCGGCGGCGACCGCTTTGGCGACGGTGGTTGGAATGTCGTATAACTTCAGGTCGAGAAACACTTTGGCGCCGGTCGCTTTGACCGCGCGTATAATCTCTGGCCCGGCCGCCGTATAGAGCTGCAGGCCGATCTTGAAGTAGGAAATGTCGCCCGCCAGCGACTCCGCACAAGCGATTGCCTTCTCGGCATCGGGAAAATCGAGCGCGATGATCAAGCGATCTCGTGCAGTTTTGACGGCATGCGGTGGGTTCATCCTGTATGGTGCGCGCGTGGCGATGGGACAGAACTCTATGCAGCTCCGCGCTCCCGCGAAAATCAATCTTTCCTTCCGGATCATCCAGCGTCGACCTGATGGCTTCCATGAAATCGAGACGCGGATGGCGCCGATTTCGTTGTTCGATGAGATCACGCTGAGTCTCGGCGAGGGAGGCGAGGAGGTGGTTCTTTTCCGTTGCGACGATCCAACGCTGCCCACAGGAGACGACAACCTTGCGGTAAAGGCCGCGCGATTGTTTCGGCGCGAGACAAAACTGCCTATCAGTCTAACGATCGATCTGAAAAAGCGCATTCCGCACGGTGCCGGATTGGCTGGTGGAAGTAGCGACGCGGCGACCGTTTTGCTGGGGTTAAATCAGATATGTGGCGCGGGATTGTCGGTCACGCGTCTGTCGGCGCTGGCGGCGGAGATCGGGTCGGATGTTCCGTTCTTTATTTCTCAGTCCGCGGCCGTCTGCCGCGGGCGAGGGGAGATCGTCGATCCGGCGAAGCTGGAACAGCCCCTGCGTTTGTTGCTGCTAAAGCCAGCTTTCGGGGTGGCGACGCCGTGGGCCTACGGGCGCTGGAAGGATTCGAAGGAAGTGCCGGGCATCGATTCGCAGGCGCAGGAGTTCGCCGGAAATGTTTTCGTGAATGATCTCGAACGGCCGGTTTTTGAAAAGCATCTGTTCCTGGCGCAGGCGAAGATGTGGCTCCGCGCGCAGGCGGAAGTGGGCGCTGCGCTTATGTCCGGTTCGGGTTCCACTCTGTTTGCCGTGCTGCGTGAGGATGCGGAGGCAGAAACTCTCGCGGTCCGAGCGAAAGAAGAACTCGATCCCGAACTCTGGACGCATGCGTGCGAGACGCGCTGAACTACATTCCCGCTTTCTTCCGCAACGTGGCGAGGGCGTATTCGCGATTGAGCTTCGCGATGAAACTCGCGCTGATCTCCGCCGGGCAAACGGCTTCGCACTCATAGGTGTTGGTGCAATTGCCGAAACCTTCCGCATCCATCGCCGCCACCATCTTCAGGACGCGGCTGGTGCGCTCCGGCTTTCCCTGCGGCAGCAACGAGAGATGGGAGACTTTCGCCGCCGTGAAGAGCATCGCGGACGCATTCGGGCAGGCCGCGGCGCAGGCTCCGCAACCGATGCACGCGGCCGCTTCCATCGCGAGGTCGGCGTTGTGCTTCGGGATTGGAATCGAATTGGCTTCCGGCGCCGAACCGGCGCGCGCCGCGACGAACCCGCCCGCTTGGACAATGCGATCGAGAGCGCTGCGATCGACGACCAAATCTCTGACGAACTTGAACGGCCGGGCTCGAAACGGTTCCACCAGAATCTTGGCGCCGTCCTTGAAGCTACGCATGTAAAGCTGGCACGCCGCACCGGGATGATCCGGCCCATGCGCTTCGCCATTGATTGTGAGCGAGCAGGTGCCGCAGATTCCTTCGCGGCAATCGGAATCAAACGCGATCGGTTCGTCGCCACGTTCGGTGAGCTGCTCGTTCACGATATCGAGAGTTTCCAGAAAAGACGTATTCGGCGAAATGCCCTCGGCTTTGTACTCCACGAACTTGCCTTTGGCCTCGTGGTTTTTCTGCCGCCAGACTTTCAGGGTAAAATTCATCGCGTTCTCCCTTTGGGGCTGTGAGGGCCCAGCCGCGCCGACGTGTCATCCTGAGCGGAGCGCAGCGCAGTCGAAGGATCTCGCAACAAAGGGTGGGCGTAGCCTAACGAGTAGCAGAGAGGTTCCTCGACTGCGTTACGCTTCGCTCCACTGCGCTCAGAATGACAAAAGTAGCGCATCACTTATAGCTCCTGGTCGCTAATTCCACGCTTTCGAAATGTAATGGTTCGCGATGCAACTTCGGCGCGGCCATGGAGCCGTTGCCTTGATATTCCCACGCAAACGCGGCGGCGAAATTCGTGTCATCACGGACGGCTTCGCCCTCCGGCGTTTGATGTTCCTCCCGGAAATGTCCACCGCAGGATTCATCGCGCGCGAGCGCGTCGGTGCACATGAGTTCGCCGAAATCGAGGAAATCCGCCACCCGTCCTCCGCGTTCGAGCGATTGGTTGAATTCCTCGCCCGTTCCCGGAACGCACACATCGCTCCAGAATTCCTCGCGTAATTGCGGAATGCGTTCGAGAGCCTCTTTTAGCCCAGCGGCGGTGCGCGCCATGCCGCACTTGTCCCAGAGCAGAAGACCGAGCTCGCGATGGAAAGAGTCGATGGAGCGTTTGCCGTTCACATCGAGCATTCGCTTGGTCCGCGCGCGCACGTCTGCTTCCGCTTGCTTGAATTCCGGTTGATCGATCGACGGGCGTTTGCCGATCTGGGGCGCGAGATAAACCGGGAGCGTATAGGGCAGAACAAAATAGCCGTCCGCGAGTCCCTGCATCAGTGCACTGGCGCCGAGCCGATTCGCGCCGTGATCGGAAAAGTTTGCTTCCCCGATGACGTGCAAGCCGGGCACGTTGCTCATTAAATTATAATCCACCCAGAGTCCGCCCATCGTGTAATGCACGGCGGGATAAATTCGCATCGGTTGTTTGTAGGCGTTTTCGCCGGTTATCTTCTCGTAAATGTCAAAAAGATTTCCATAGCGTTCGCGGATCGTGTCCTCGCTCAGGCGCGCGATCGCGTCCTTGAAATCGAGGTAAACGCCGCGGCCTGTCTCGCCGACTCCGCGGCCTTCATCGCAAACCTCTTTCGCGCTGCGCGAGGAGATGTCGCGTGGAGCAAGATTGCCGAAACTCGGGTATTTTCGCTCGAGATAATAATCGCGTTCTGCTTCGGGAATTTCCCCCGGTTTGCGTTTGTCGTTCTGCTGTTTCGGAACCCAAACGCGTCCGTCATTGCGGAGCGATTCGGACATGAGGGTGAGCTTCGATTGATGCTCGCCGCTGACCGGAATGCAGGTGGGATGAATCTGCGTAAAGCAGGGGTTGGCAAAGAGAGCGCCTTTTTTATAGGCACGATAGGTGGCGGTGACATTGCAGCCACGCGCATTGGTCGAGAGGTAAAAGACGTTGCCATAGCCGCCGGTGGCGAGGACGACCGCGTCGGCGGCGTGCGAACGGACCTCGCCGGTGATCAGGTTGCGCGTGATGATCCCCTTGGCGTGGCCGTCCACGAGCACGAGGTCGAGCATTTCCGTCTGCGGGAACATTTCCACCGTGCCGGCCGCGATTTGCCGGCAGAGTCCTTGATAGGCGCCTAACAAGAGCTGCTGGCCGGTCTGTCCGCGCGCGTAGAATGTCCGCGAAACCTGGGCGCCGCCGAAGGACCGATTGGCGAGCAAGCCGCCATATTCTCGCGCGAATGGCACGCCTTGCTCGACGCATTGGTCGATGATGGAATTGCTGACTTCGGCGAGGC
>JBDUAH010000150.1:0-6213 GCA_040004745.1 Chthoniobacterales bacterium
CTTCGTCGTCGGTGAACTGCACGGGCGGCGATTTCATGAAGTAACTCGAAGGCGCCACAAGCGACCCCGCAAGCTTCCGATCCAGCGCTAATTTCGCGCAGCGGATCGCGTCCATCACGACGCCGGCGGAGTTCGGCGAATCCCAGACCTCCATCTTCATCTCGCAGTTGATCGGGACGTTGCCGAAGGTCGTGCCTTCCATCCGGATGTAGCACCATTTGCGGTCGGTCAGCCATGGAACGTAATCGCTCGGCCCGACATGGACGTCGTTGGCAGGCAGCGCGTGGCCCATTTGGCTGGTCACGGCCTGCGTCTTCGAAATTTTTTTCGATTCGAGACGATCGCGCTCCAGCATGTTCAGGAAATCGGTATTGCCGCCGAAGTTCAACTGATAGGTGCGGTCGAGACGCACGCCGCGGGCGCGGAAAAGGTTAGTCAGAACGCGGTGCGCGATCGTGGCGCCGACCTGCGATTTGATGTCGTCGCCGATGATCGGGAGGCCGCGCTCCTCAAACCGCCGCTGCCAGTAGGGCTGGGAGGCGATGAAAACCGGCACGCAATTAATGAAACCGCAGCCGGCTTCCAAAATCTGCTCGACATACCATTTTGTCGCCATTTCCGAGCCGACCGGCAAATAGGAGACGACCACATCGGTTTTCGTCTTCTTCAAAATCCCGATGATGTCGTCGGTGGATGCGGGCGATTTCTTGATCACCTTCTTCAAATATTTGCCGAGGCCGTCATGGGTCATGCCCCGATGGACTTTCACGCCCAGCTTCGGCACATCGGAAAATTTGATCGTGTTGTTCGGTTCCGCGAAAATCGCTTCGCCCAAATCGCGCCCGACTTTCGTCGTGTTGATATCGAAGGCGGCGGAAAATTCAATATCCCGCACGTGGTAGCCGCCCAAGTCCACATGCATGAGGCCGGGGACGAAATCGTCCTCGTTCGCGGTCCGATAGAATTCGACTCCCTGGACCAATGAGGAGGCGCAATTGCCGACACCGATAATGCCGACGCGGATTTTATTCTTCATGAAATGCTACTTCTTTTTCACACGAAAGTTCCGGCGCAATCTGGCGCGCCGACCCTGCCGTGCACGAGTCGACGTTCCACGATCCGAACCGTCATTCCACACTCGTTGAAGGTCACTCTGGGGCATGTCGGGGCAAATCGCCATTATATCTTCGGCTTCCCTGGCAATCAAAAACTGCTCCGGAGGCAAAACAGAAGGCTGACACCTGCATTTTCCGATCAGAAATTCGAACGATATTTTTTACGCTTAATGCTGCCTCTAGATACGATTCTAACTATCTGAACAGAAAGAGTTTACGATGCCATCC
The DNA here is from genome assembly GCA_040004745.1 of Chthoniobacterales bacterium. Classification (GTDB taxonomy): domain Bacteria; phylum Verrucomicrobiota; class Verrucomicrobiia; order Chthoniobacterales; family UBA10450; genus JACCTI01. The sequence goes on from JBDUAH010000150.1 coordinate 1,344, forward strand.
AAAATGTTTGAACAAAAGCTGGCCCGAGCGTGTCAGAAATGCCAATACTTAACCTAGTTAAATATCTCCGATTTTTGAAAGGCGTGCAACCTCGGAGCCCCCCACATACGTAACATTTACACCGTTGCACACCACCTGTCCCCCGTGCGTTTTACATGAAGAGTTTTATGGCTGCTGAAGATAGTGATACTGGAATAAAAATTTACCTGCGTGAAATCGGGCAAATCCCGCTTTTGACCCCCGACCAGGAGATCGAGCTCGCGGCGAAGATCAAAAAAGGCGATCGCGAAGCGCGGGCGCTCATGATTCGCTCGAACCTTCGCCTGGTCGTGAAGATCGCGCATGACTATGCAAACCTGGGTCTTCCCCTGCTCGACCTGATTTCCGAAGGCAACATCGGCTTGATGAAAGCCGTGGAGCGCTTCGATCCGGCCAAGGGCGGAAAGCTGAGCACATATGCCGCTTGGTGGATCAAGCAATCAATCAAGCGCGCCCTCGCGAATCAGTCGAAAACGATCCGGCTCCCGGTTCATCTCGTAGATAAGATCTCGAAGATGCGCCGCGTCTCGCTCCAGATGAGCGAGGAGCTCGGCCGCGAACCGACCGATGACGAACTCGGCGAAGAGATCGGTATCGCGAGCGGGAAAGTTTCGCAGTTGAAGACGGTCTCGATTCGACCGGCTTCGCTCGATGCTCCGATCAGCGACGACGACTCGACCGAGTTCGGCGAAATCGTGGGCGATGAAGAGGCGCAAACGCCTTTCGAATTGCTGCGCGATAAGAACCTGCGCAACGAAGTGGGCGGGTTGCTCGAGGTGCTCGACGATCGCGAACGCAAGATCATCTTCTCGCGTTTCGGGCTCGATGGCGGCAAGCCGAAGACGCTTGAGGAAGTGGGCAAGAAATTCGGTGTCACGCGTGAGCGTATTCGGCAGCTGCAGAATATCGCGCTCTCGAAACTGCGCCGCGCGCTGAGCAAGAAAGAGCGCCCGGTCGACGTGGAGCTTCCGGTGGAAGCGTAAGCGGAGAGCGATTTAGAATTTAAAAACGCGCGGCTCGAAAAGTCCGCGCGTTTTTTTTGTCTTTGCATTGCGGCGGGACGCAGTGAAGGGCCGGTCTCGGAGGAAACGTGGGGCCTGTCATCCCGAGCCGCCCTCAATCCATCATCGATTCCTGCGCCGCGCCGGCACGCGCCTCGTCCATTGGATCGCCGCCTTTTGCCTGCCGGACCTGGATTGAATCCACCTGAGCATCGTTCGCGCGCAAATCGGTGAGGATCACCAGATTGTCGTTCGGACTCGTCAGCCGCTCCTCACACAGATACTTGGCAGCCGCGTCGATCGTCTTGTTCGGATCGCCCGTGAATTCCAGCAGTATCGGGTATGTGCCCCAGCACAGCGCCAATTGCCGACAAATGTGTTCGCTCGGCGTGAAAGCAAAGATCGTCGCACGCGTCGGGCGCAAATTGGAAACATATCGCGCCATCGTCCCATGTCGGGTGAAGACGATCAGCTTCGCCTTCGGCAACGAATTCGCCAGCATGACTGCCGCGGCGACCGTCTTCTGTCGCGGATCGTGGATGGCCGCGTTGCTCGCAAAATCCGCTCCGCCGCTGCGTTCGATTCGACGGGCTACGCGATCAAAAACCTCCACGCATTTTACCGGATACCGGCCAGTCGTCGTTTCCCCGCTGAGCATGATCGCATCCGCCTGCTCGAAGACGGCGTTTGCCACATCGGTAATTTCGGCCCGCGTCGGCACCGGATTTTCAATCATCGATTCCAGCATGTGCGTGGCGACGATGACCGGTTTCCCGAAATGCAGGCACTGCTTCACGATTTTGCGCTGAATGATGGGCAGCTCTTCCATCGGGCATTCGATCCCCAGATCGCCGCGCGCGACCATGATGGCGTCCGCGGCGGCGATCATGGAATCGATATCCCGTACAGCCGATTGGTCTTCGATCTTGGCCACGATTTGCGCCTTGCTGCCAAGCGTCTGGACGGCGCGCCGCAATTCCTCCACATCGCTCGCCTGACGCGCGAAACTGAGCGCAAAGAAATCCACGCCCACCTCCGCGCCCACCTGGACGTCATGCAAATCCTTCTCCGTCAGCGGCGGCAGATTCACGCGCACACCCGGCAGATTGATGTGCCGACGCGACCCGAGAGTGCCGGGCGTAAGCACCTTGCATCGGATACGGTTGTGCTGCTTCTCCAGCACGAGCAATTGGATAACGCCGTTATCCACCAGAACGGTGTCGCCGGCAGAAATGTCGTTAATCAGGCCATCGTAATTCACGTCCACCGAGTAGGCTTCTTCACTTTTCGCTCCACGAACCGTGAACTCGAGGATATCGCCCGGTTTTAGCGATAAATTTGTCGCCAGATCTCCGGTCCGAATCGCAGGCCCCTGAGTGTCCATCAGGACCGCGGTCGTGCGTCCAAGTTCCGAAGCGATTCGTCGAATCTCCGGCACGATAGCACGGACCCAATCGTGTTTTGCGTGACTCATATTGAGCCGGAAAACATCCGCCCCCTGGCACATTAAGAGCCGGAGAACATCCGGCGCTTCAGAGGCAGGCCCGAGCGTGCAGATGATTTTTGTCTTACGCATCGCGCACGATAGCACAGCGAGAGCCGGCTAAGGAAGTACTCCCCTATGGCCGCACCGCCAGGCAGAAAAGAAAACGCGGCACACCGGATTTCGGCGTGCCGCGTTCTTGATCTGCGATATCTGCGTTTAGCCAGCCTTGCTGGAGCCCATTGCCTTTTTCACCGCGCTCATGTGGCCCTTGAGCACGGGAATCATCTTTTTGGCCCAAGCTTTGATGTCAGGGTCTTTGCTGTTCTTCGCTGCTTTTTCGAAAGCGGAAAATCCTTCTGGTGGTCCTGCATCGCCTCAGTCAAAAACGCGCTGTCAAGATTTCGTCAGTTCGATATTTTCCCACCGTATGAGCTCTCCACCCTCGCCGCCACGTCGCGATATCCGTAATCAACTTCGTAAATCTGCTTCATGCACTCGATCGATTTGTCGGCCTCGCCCATCTGTTCGTAGACCAGGCCCAGATTGTAAACGATTTCCTTCTTCATCGGGTCCATCGACAAAATCTCCCGCCTGGCCTCTTCGAGCTGCTTCGCTGCGAGATCCAGCATTCCCAGTTCGCGATAGCAGCGGCCAAGCAAATTCATCGCCTTCAAACGCGCGTTTGGATTCTGCCGCGCCCGCTGCAATTCCGGCAGCGCCTCACGAAATTGCCCCGCGTTCAAGAGGTGCTCGCCCAGCTCGAAGCGCAGTTGCAAGTCCGTCGGATTGCGATCCGACCGCTTCCGCGCTTCCTCGATCATGATGGCGGACCGCTCCCGCCGCGCCGTCTCCAGCGCCGCCGCGTGCTCCGGGTAGCCTTCATCATCCGGCCCATGCTCCGCGAGGAATCTCTCGTGCCCCGCGATCTCCTGCTCCGAATACTTCATCCCGAGATCCGACACTTTCCGCAAAAGCCCCGCATCTGTTCCCTGCGTCAGTTCCGAAGCATATCGGTACCAGGCGATCGCGCTCTCGAAATCCTCCTTCTGCTCCGATAGTGCCGCCAGCCGCCGGGCGTGATCCACGTTCTGCGGTTCAGCCTCGTGCCGCGCGTAGGTTTCCGCGATCTGCTGATCCAGCGACTCGCCCGTCAACGCCATCCGGTTTTGCTGCTCCAGCGAAACCGCCATCTGCTTATCCTTGATCAAATCCCGATAACTTTCCGCCTGGGTCCAGCCGCCCGTCTTCATCGAGCCGCGCGCCGATGCGTCCTTTCCCAGGCGCAACGCCTCCGCATCCGTCGGGTCTGCCTCGCTGATGCGATTGTAAACGTCCACCTCCGCCTCGTTATCCCCGAGCTGGTGAAACAACCGCCCCAGCTCGTGCAAAATCTTCACGTCGCGCGGCTTCTCCTCCAGCAAAGTCTGCAACGCCAGCACACCAATCTCCGGCCACCCCGCCGCCACTGCCGCCTCTTTCAAAAGCAAGTTCGCCTGACGGTTAAACGGCTCGTCTTCCAGCACCTTCTCGATCAACTCCATCGTCCGCTTCGGATCTTTCTTCAGTTCACGCTGCGCTTTCATCACCGCGATCGACGCCGTCGAGACATTGAAGAATCCCTTCTTCTCCGCCTTCGCCTTGGTAATTTCGGTCCGCCGCAAAAGCTGACGGCCGGTGAGAAATTCCGGCTCCTGCTTCAACACGCCCTGTAGGAGCGAAATGGCGTATCCAAAATTCCTCAGCTCGATCGCCGCCACGGCTTTCAGCCAGTGGCCGCGCTGCGCCTCATTCAATTCCTTCTCTGTCTTAATCGGCATGCGTAAATCTTTCTATCAAGCTTCGCCCGCTTATAACAGTTCCAGTTGCGGCTTCTCACTCACCGGTCGCACGCGCTTCCCGCGTTTGCCTTTCGCCGCCGGTTCCGGTTGCGCCCTGTTCGGCTTTTCGAGGTGCGAGAGAATATCCTTTGCGCGATCGAGAATCTCCTTTGGCAAACCCGCTAGCCGCGCCACCTGGATGCCGTAACTGCGATCCGCGCCACCCGGCACGATCTTGCGCAAGAAAATGATCTGCTCATTCCATTCCCGCACCGCGACGTTGAAATTCACCACCCCCTTCCGCTCCTCCGCCAGCTTTGTCAGCTCGTGGTAATGCGTCGCAAACAGCGTCCGCGCCTGAATTTTGTCGTGCAAAAACTCCGCCACGCTCCAGGCAATCGACAGGCCATCGAAGGTGGAAGTCCCACGTCCGATTTCATCCAAAATGACGAGACTGCGCTCGGTCGCGTTATTCACGATGTTGGCCGTCTCGTTCATCTCGACCATAAAAGTAGATTGCCCGCGCG
>JBDUAH010000151.1:0-6162 GCA_040004745.1 Chthoniobacterales bacterium
AGGTCGAACTCGCCCAGCGTCTTCTTGAATTGCCGACGCGTATTCGCGTGCTCCACCGCCATCTTTAGGCAGGTCTTCGCCGCGCCGGTGCAGCAAGCCCCGAACGTCGTGCGTCCGAAATCAAGCACCGTCAGCGCCACTTTTAGGCCCTTGCCTAACTTGCCGAGCACGTTCTCTTTCGGCACCTTCATATCCTTCATCGCGAACCGCCCCGTCGCCGTCCCGCGAATCCCGAGCTTCGGCATCCGCGGCTCGATCATTTCGAATCCCGCCATATCCGGCGTGACCAAAAACGCCGTGATCGCCGTCTTGTCCGTCCCCGGCACCGGCGTGCGCGCCATCACCGTTAGCACCTGCGCTATCGAAGCATTCGTGATGTAACGCTTCTCGCCATTGAGGACGAAATGCGAACCATCCTCGCTCGGCGTCGCCGTGGTCTGGACATTTGCCGCGTCCGACCCAGCCTCGCGCTCCGTCAAAGCGAAAGCCGCCAATTGCTGCCCGCTCACCAATGGCGGCAACCACTTCTGCTTCTGCTCATTCGTGCCGAAAAGCAAAAGCGCGCGAATCCCGATCGAGTGATGCGCATTCGTGAAGACGGAAGTCGAGGCACAGCGTGCGCCGATCTCTTCCAGAATCTTGCAGTAGGCCATTTGCGTGAAACCGCGGCCGCCAAATTCCTTCGGCGCCGTCATTCCCAGCACACCTGTCCGCGCCAGACCGTCGATCACATTCTGCGGGATATCCTCCTTGCGATCGATCTCGGTCGCGTCCAATTCCTCGTCCAAAAAGTGGCGCACTTCCGTCAGCGACTGCTGCAAATCCTTCTGCTGCGCTGCCGTCGCGCGCGGGTAAGGCATGGCCCAATCCGCCACGAACTGCCCGAGGAAAAGCCCTTTCGCGAACCCTAAAGCCTGCGGCCCGGTGAAGAGTAACTCTTCTGCTTCCTTGATCTCTTTTTGCCGCTGAATTTCTGCTTCGTTCATAAAGTCACAATCGTCGTGCGTGGGAGCTGGAATGCCTGACCACGAGCGGGAGCAAGGCCGTTCCGCCCCAGCGAATCCCGCGGCAGATTAGTCGTGGAATCTGGCGCGCCTGACAACCGGTAATTTGGTGACCTCGGCCGTCCGGTTCGCTATCGTGACCGCGCATCCGCCATGAAAACTACCGCCTATCTCTTCGTCTTCCTCCTTTTCTCGCTCGCCCACCCCGCCCAATCCGCCTCTAGTCCAGCGCCGATAAAGGGGGGTGATTCCGCCAAGGCCCTCCATCGCTTCTTCGACGCGGAATGGGATTACGAACTAGAGCAGAACCCAACCCGCGCCTCCGCGTTGGGCGACCGCCGTTGGAACGATCGCTGGGACGACGACAGCCTGGAAGCGATCCAAAAACGCGAAGCACACACCAAAGATACGCTGGAGCGCCTGAAGAAAATCGACCGCGCCAATCTCTCCGTCGCCGATCAACTCAACTACGATCTCTTCCAGAAAGACCTCGAGCAGGGCATCGCCGGCTTCCGTTTTCGCCGCTATCTGCTTCCCATCAACCAGCGCGGCGGCATCCAGACCGCAGATGAACTCGGCGACCTGCTCCGCTTCCAGACCGTGAGGGATTACGAAGACTGGCTCGCGCGGCTCAAGGCCTTCCCCGTTTCCATGGACCAGCAAATCACTCTCATGTACGAAGGCATGAAGTCGAAAATCATGTGGCCGAAGATCGTGCTCGAGAGAGTTCCCGCGCAGATTGACAAACAGATCGTCTCCGATCCCGAGGAGAGCCCGTTCTTTAAGCCCTTCAAGACCTTCCCGCCCGACATCGCCGCCGCCGATCGCGCACGCCTCACGCAAGCTGCCCGCGACGTGATCAGCGGCGCCGTCATTCCCGCCTTCCAGAAACTGAAGCCGTTTTTCGAAAAGGAATACCTCCCCGCCGCGTTCCCCGAAGTCGGCATCTGGCAAATGCCCGATGGCGACGCCTTCTACACCTACCTCGCGCGCCGTTACACCACCACCGATCTCACCCCGCAGCAGATCCACGAGAAAGGCCTCAGCGAAGTCGCGCGCATCCGCGGCGAGATGGAGGCGATCATGAAGAAGCTCGAGTTCAAAGGAACGCTCCAGGAGTTCTTCACCAAACTCCGCACCGATCCGCAGTTCTTCTACAAAACGCCCGAAGAGCTCCTCGAAGCCTATCGCGCCCTGGCGAAGACGATCGATCCCAACCTCGTAAAAGTCTTCAAAACCCTCCCGCGCATGCCGTATGGCGTCATCCCGATCCCCGACAAAATCGCGCCCGACACCACCACCGCCTACTACAACGGCCCGGCTGCTGATGGCTCCCGTGCCGGCAGCTATTACGTCAACCTCTACAAGCCCGAGACCCGCCCGAAATGGGAAATGATGGCGCTCTCGCTCCACGAATCCGTCCCCGGCCATCACCTCCAAATCTCGCTCGCGCAGGAGCTCGGCGAGATTCCAAAGTTCCGCCGCTACGGTGGCTATACCGCCTTCGTCGAAGGCTGGGGGCTGTATGCGGAGTCGTTAGGCGAAGACATGGGCATGTATGAAGACCCGTATGCAAAGTTCGGTCAGCTCACTTACGAAATGTGGCGCGCCGTCCGACTCGTCGTCGATACCGGCATGCACCAGATGAAATGGGATCGCCAGAAAGCGATCGACTACTTCAAGGACAATGCCGCCAAATCCGAGAACGACATTGTGAACGAGATCGATCGTTACATCTCCATGCCCGGCCAGGCGCTCGCTTATAAGATCGGCGAATTGAAGATCAAAGAACTGCGCGCGCGCGCCAAAACCGCGCTGGGCGAAAGCTTCGATCTCCGCGAATTCCACGACATCGTCCTGCTCTCCGGCGCCGTCCCGCTCGACATCCTTGAGCGCAACGTCGACGCCTGGATCGCAAGCAAAAAAGGCCCGGCCGCGACACCGACCGCCGCCGCGCCCGCGAAATAGGCACCGCTCGTCATCCCGAGCCTGTCGAGGGATCTCTCCAGCGCAGTCGCGGACACACTCGTTAGAAGACGCCGAACAGACAGTTTAGCCCTCAACCGAAAGAATGCTGTCAGTCCCGTTGCGAGATCCTTCGACCGTGCTGCGCCGGCTCAGGATGACACCGCGTTCGCGTTAGCCCTGCGGCGGCAACTGCTGTTGTTGCTGCTGCCCAGCCGGCATCTCCCGCACAAAAAGCGGGATCGAAGCCTCATGGCGCCCATCGATCGCGAGATCGATCGAGTATTCCCCAAAGTTCGGCAGCTTAAGCTGCTGAATCTGGAGCACTAAACACGCCGTCACGCTCGGCTCCTCCGGCGGGAACATCACCTGCGTCGCCGCATCCAAAGTCGGCATCACCGCTTTCCCATCCGAATCCATAAACGAAATCCGCACCCGCTTCTGCCCTTCTTCCAACCGCTCAAAGCGCATCTTGATTGCGAGGGCGCAAAGCGGATGCGTCACCGGCACAGAAGCCGCATTAATCCGATCGAACGAGCCCAGCACGTTCAGCTTCCCGCCCGAGTCCGAAGTCGCCGCATCGCAAACCGTAAAGATTTCTACTTTCATGAGGCCGACACCTTACGCGGTGCCCGCGCGGAGTCCACCGGACCGAAGTACTCGGGAAAGTGTTACTTCACGAAAAGCGAACGAGGCAGACCGCTCTGCTCAATAATGCGCTTCCGCGTCCCGCGTTGAACCTCACGGCGGCTGGGCGCAGAAACCGAGCGTCCGCAGCCAATCCAAATTCCGCCCCACCGCTCCGCGTCTCCTCTTCCTGGAATGAATTCTCCACACGCCGGAATGTTCTAGCCACGTGGCTGGACGGTCCAGCCGCACGGTTGGCCGGTTTAACCGCGTGGATAAACGAGCCAGCCACACGGCTGAACGCCCCAGCCGCACGGATAAATGAGCCAGCCACACGGATAAATGGCCCAGCCATACGGCTGAACCCTCCAGCCGCATGGATAAATGAGCCAGCCACATGGCTGGACGCTCCAGCCGCACGGATAAATCATCCAACCGCGCCGCTTTCGGCCTTTTCCATCCCAAAACAGCCAGAACTCAACAGAAAGGAGCCGTCCGAAGCGCAGAGCCGTCCAACCACGCCCCGAACTCGTCCAACCACATGGCTGACTCATTTTCCGGTCCCAATGAATCGTCCAGCCACACCTGGAAACCGTCCAGTCCCACGGCTGGCTCACTTCCTGGGCCCAAGAAACCGTCCAACCACACCGGAAAACCGTCCAACCACGCCTAGAAATCGTCCAGCCACACGCGGAAACGGTCCAGCCACGCCCGGAAATCATTTCGGGACGCCATTTTGCCCCGTTGACCTCCAAAAACCGAAAAGCAGCGAAATCGAAGGCTGAAGTTCCAAGTTGGACGCTAGACTGTGCGGCGATTGCTTGTCAGTCGCTCCTCTGGCGTGAACGCTCCGGCGGCTATCGGCGCGCGAACCTTCGCGGCTTTCCTTTGTACATCGCCTATTTCATTCGCAGTGAGCGGCTCCTGTGGCCGCAGTCGGGCATGGCAGCCGCCATCCCGATTACTGGAAGGGCGCGAAATCTAAATCTGCCGTCCAGAATGCCGAGATTCTAGGACGGACCCCTCCTGTCCCCCACCATCCAGCCTTCTAAGCACCGACCCTTATCGAAATTCGTTGAAGGCCTTAAGCAACTTCATTGTGGCTTCATAATCGAGCTTGTCGCCCTCGTAGAAACAGCAATAAAGCCCCTGAAGGTTCGACGGCAGATGTATCCCCTTTTTGACCAAGAGAACGAAATTCCGACCGTAGAGAGCTAAAGATGCTCCGATTTCGATCAACACGTTCTCATTGATCCGCTGGAGCTTTTCTCCATCCGGAGTCATGAGCTCTTGCTCGGACTCGACGTGAATAACAGATGCGAAGCAAGATCGCATGTCCTCAAGAACCTTTTCTGGAACAGGTTTAGAAGGTGTTTCGTGCTCAACGGCAACCACCGGTTCGAATTTTCCGAATTTGAGAATCTCTTTGAGCTGCTCAACAATCGCTCGGTTCTTACCGTGGGTTATAAACACCTTGGTGTTGCTTTTCTCCCGTATCAGAGGAGGAAGCTGATTCGTTGGAGGCGGAGGCTGCTCTCCTTCTTCGCCAGGTGACTTATCTGTCTCCTCTGTTTTCGCGATGTGCAAGGGATGGGGCACGCCGCCTTTCACGCTCAGAGCGACATAAAGACCAGTCTTGGTATTTGTAATGAAACCAGCAAGCAATCCCGTTGCGCGTACCATGTCGTAGACGGCTTTGGCCCGCTCACGCGGAGCTCCCATAGATGTTAAGACATTGAATCCGATGGCCTCTTGGGGAAACTTGCCTCGGTCGTATTTCTGGAAGAATTGCTTGAATATACGGGGAAGGAGAGCCGCCTCGCGAATTGCCTTTACATCATCGCCTTCGTCTTCGGGAGCGACGACGCGGGCGCCAAGCGGGGCAAGAGAAATTGTCGCGGCGTTATAGCCGCCTTCGGTTAGACCAAAAGCACTGGCTGCGCCCGTAAGGGATTGCCATGCCGAGCTTGTCGGAGAAATGCTCATGGCGTTCGCCAGCTCGTGCGGCGCCGCTTCGCCATTAAAATGTTCTTGAAGTGCTTCCGCCAGAGCAACAGCTTCCTCTAACGAGTGCTTCGGAACTTCCGCTTGGCTGACATAGCTTCGCTTAGCCGTTGAAGAAATCAGCTGAGGCGATTTTTTGCGTTTTGCCATAAGGTCCGTAACTGCCGAACGATAATGGGATGAAGTTTTCGTCAGTCCCGACCACTGCGCCCCGTTAACTACACCCCTGACTCGTCCCGCACTCCGTGCAGACTCCGCACGCGCCGGCGCGGATCACTTTTTCGCTGCCGCAATGGGAGCAGGTGGTGTCCATGAACATGGCGCCGAGGGCGGTGGCGACGCGGTCGGCGTGGGTGTGGCCGTTGGTTTGAATCGTCGGGCCGCCGTCGTTTGAGATGTGGTTCGTGATGACGTCGAGGATTTCTTTCTCGGCGGTGCGTTCCAGATCGGCGACGGGACGGTTGATGGATTTCTTGTCCATCTCGGGAATTTCCTTCATCGGGAGCTCGGGCTGGGCGCCACGCGGGGAGGTGGCTTCTTTGTAGCCTTTGATGAATTGGCA
>JBDUAH010000010.1:0-20721 GCA_040004745.1 Chthoniobacterales bacterium
CCATCCAGATGAGGATTAGGAGTAAGATTAGGATTATGAGTAGGAGGGAGAAGGCGGGGGTCTCGCGTATTCGCGGGGCGCAGTTTACAATCCGAAAAGTAGAATGAGCCGAATCCAACTTCTCTCCGATATTCTGGCCAGCCAGGTGGCCGCGGGAGAAGTGGTCGAACGGCCGGCGTCGGTGGTCAAGGAGCTGGTCGAGAACAGCATCGATGCCGGTGCGACGACGATCGAGGTCAGCATTCGGCGCGGTGGCATTTCGCTCGTGCGCGTGGTGGATAACGGTTGTGGAATGGAGCGCGATGATGCGCTGCTTTCACTGGAGCGGCATGCCACCAGCAAGATCCGCACGGCCGCGGATTTGTCGGCTATTTCCACGCTCGGCTTTCGCGGCGAGGCGCTGCCGAGCATCGCCAGCGTTTCGCGTTTTCGCCTAACGACACGAGAACCGGGCGCAGTCGCGGGGACTGAGATCATCGTCTCTGGTGGACGGATCGAAACGGTGCGCGACGCTGGCGAGGCCCCGGGCACGCAAATCGAGGCGCGGTCGTTGTTCTTTAACATGCCGGCGCGACGAAAATTTCTGCGGACGGAGAATACGGAAAGTCGCCACGTCGAACATCAGTTGCACTTGCAGGCGATCGGCCATCCGGAAGTAGCATTTGCGTTCGTGCGCGACGAGCGGGTTGTATTCCAATTGCCGGCGACGAATTCGTTGCGCGATCGCATTCGTGATTTGCACGGAAATGCGCTGGTGGAGCAGCTCGCGGAAATTGTAGCGGTCAGTCCTTCGGGCCGGGGGATTCAGATTACCGGCCTGCTTGGTCGCGCGGGTGTGAGCCGGCAAACGCGCTCTCAACAAATTGTCTTCGTGAATGGCCGCGCGATTGAGAGCCCTGTGCTGACCGCGGCTTTGCGAGAGGGCTATCACACCGCCCTGATGAAGGGTCAATTTCCGGTGACGTTCTTATTTCTCGCGGTCGACCCGGCCGCAGTGGATGTGAATGTCCACCCCGCCAAACGCGAAGTGCGTTTCCGCGATCCCTCTGCCGTGCGAGAAGCCATCGTTGCCGCGGTCCGTGAGACTCTGGAGGGAGGCCGGCGCGGTTGGCAGGAGCAATTCCGCGCCCCGGAGACGACGATGTCGATGCCGGCTGTGGAGATTGCGACAACCGCCGCGCCGGCATCAGTAGAACCTCAACCGCAGAGCCCGGCATTTACGGATTTTGCTCCCCGCGAACTTCTCTTACCGCAACCGGACGCCAGCTTCCGAACCGACTCGGAACCGCCGCGCGATTCTGCATTCAAAATCATTGGCGTCCTGAATCGCCTCTACGTGCTGATGGAAAACGCGGGCGGGCTCGTGCTCGTGGATCAACACGCCGCGCACGAACGAATTCTGTTCGAAGAACTGCGCCGCCGCATGGAGGAGAAAGGCGTGCCGTCGCAGCGCCTCCTTTTGCCGCAGACCTTCGATCTCCCGCCGCGCGACGCCGAATGGGTCGAACGCAATCTCGCCACGCTGCAGAAAATGGGGATCGGGATCGAGCCGTTCGGGCCGCAGACCTTCAAGATCGACAGCCTGCCCACGTTTCTCGCCACGCCGGACGCGGTCGGCTTCATGCGCAGTGTGATCGACGGATTGCGCAATGTGAGCAGCAGCAGTTCCGCGCTCCGGTTGGGAGAAGATATGATCGCGAAAACAGTGTGTCGTCATGCCGTGAAGGCGAATGATCCGCTGCGCTATCTTGAAATCGAAAAGCTGATCAAAGACCTCCTGGCCTGCGAATTGCCCTATTGCTGCCCGCACGGTCGGCCGACAATGATTCAGATCTCGCACGGCGAACTGGAGAAGAAGTTTGGACGGAAGGTATGACGGGCTTCAGGATTTAGACTTGCCGCGAGGCCGGCGGTGGCTGCCGTTCTTCGAAAGCGTTTCCACGCTCGTGACAAGAATAACGTCAATGATCTCGAAGCTATCTTCCGAGCGATCCACAATAAGGCGTCGACCCGTCGGCGACAGGTCCATGAAGTCGGGGTGCGGAATGTCCGCGTGTCTACCGTTCGACATGGGGACGCGAAATGGCTCAAAAGGCGTCGCTTGGTAAAGGCTGCGAATCTGCTCGCCCGTCATGGCCTATTTTTACGATCTCCTGGATTTCATCGCAAGCTACTGTTTCCAGTGCTTCGCCATGACCGCCTTGATCGTAGGCGTCTGAAGTCGGAAATTTTCTTGCTCGCGCGAGGGAACTTCGGGAAACCATTTCCAGAGGAACATCCCCGCGAGGAAGGGATGCTTGTTCGGCAGATCGAGCGCCACATCCATGCAGCGCGCCTGGATCTCGACCGCGTTTTCGCCGCCCGTCTTGAAACTCCAGGGCTCGGCCGCTGCTTTCGCGCTCTCGTTATACCCGAGCTCGACAAAGATGATCTGCTTGTTGCCGTTGCGCTTCGAGAACTGCTCCAGATCTGCGCAGCGTTTTTCCCACGCCGCCGCGATTTCCTCGCGACTGGGATCTGGCGTTTTCGTGAGCGGGAAATAAGCGAGCACGCCGATGTAATCGAGCGCGTCCCAGAATTTCACGTTCTCAAATTCGTTCCAATTTCCCCCATAGGTGAGCTTGCCGTAATAGACCGCGCGGACCGCGGCGATTATCTTCAACCAACGCTCAGGGAATTTTTCCGCGTAGGAAAATTCGAGACCTACGCAAAAAATCTCGGCGTGGTGCGCTTGCGCGATTTTCGCCATCTCCACGATCCACGTTTCGTAATCGTTAAAGAAATTATCCCACTCCGCCGCAGTCTCAAAATTGATCTCGCCCCGCCAGAGAAACTTCGTCCCCCAATAGGCGATGTGCGGAATCATCATCACCGAAAGCCCACGCTCCTGCGCCCAATCCAGCGGGACTGTGATGTAGCGGTTTTCGTCAATAGTACGGAAAAGCACGTGCCCATCTTCCGCGATCCGGGCATAGGGATGAATCGCAAAACTGTTCGCGCCTAACGACTTTATCTCATCGAGCGTTTGCGACATTTCCGGCGTCTGCCACTCGCGCCCCCACGTCTGGGCGGAGACGGTTACGCCTTTGAAGACCGGGAGCGGCGCCGCGGGGGCGGATGCCAATGCGAATAGCGCCAACATCCAGGCGGCGGCGGTGGTCTTGAAACTCGGTGACATCCTAATGTTTTCGTGGCGTCACGAGGTCTTGGACAAGATAAAAGAGAAAAAGCGAGTTGTAACGCAGATAACGAAGGAGGAGTCGGCGGGGTTCGGTCAGAATGCGAAAGACCCAGGTGAGTCCGCGGCGCTGCATCCAGGCTGGCGCATCGGGCTTGGTGCCGGCATTGACGTCGAAGGCGAAACCAACCGCCAAGAGCACGCCGCGCCGAATCGAAGATTTATGTTTATGGATCCACTCCTGCTGCTTCGGCGTGCCGAGACCGATCCAGATGAAATCGGGGGAGAGGGCATTGATCTCTCGGACGATCTCCTTCTCTTCGTCCTTCGGAAAATAGCCATTGCGGCGGCCGACAATGCGCGCGCTTGGCTGCTCCTTCTCAAAGCGGTCCTGGAGTTGCACGAGACATTCCTCCGAGCCGCCCAGCAGGTAATGCGTAAACGGCGCCGGGCTGCGCGTGAAGCAATGCCGCATAAAAGTGGGCCCATACACCCGATCGGACAGCCCCGCACCGCGCAGGTTCAGCGTCCAGATCAGCGGGATCCCATCGGGCACGAAAAGATCGAACCGACTGGTGTCCTCGCGAAACGACGGCTCGTGCCGGCGCATGGTCACGATTTGCGTGTTTGTCAGGTCTATCGCCCACGTCCCGCCCATTTGCACGAGATCGTGGCAGTGTTCCGTCAGTTCGTCATACGTGGTCGCGGCCAAAGGCGTGCCGAGGACATCGATGAATCTCATACGGGAGGGTGACGTAGCGCGCATCCCGCTTCAGAACAAGAGCCGCCGCAGTCCGTGCTTTGCGTTCGCCGATTCTTCGCCTACTTTTTCCGCTCTTCATGAGCGCCGCCAACGCAGTATCCGACACCGGGCGAAAAACTTGGGAATGGATTCGAACCAATCCCACGCAAGCCTTCCTGCTCACGACGATCGCCGTCACTTTCGTTTATTTTTATGGCTATCTTCGGCTCTACGCCGGGCTGCCGATTGGGACGTGGGCATGGTTCCGATACAGGCCCGAATACAATCAGGAACACAGCAAACTCATCCCGGCAGTCTTCCTCTTCCTGATCTGGTACCACCGCGAAGCCCTCGCCAAGGCAGACAAAAAGGGAAGCAACTGGGGTCTGCTCCTGCTCGGAATTGGCATTTTTCTATATGTTGTGGCAGCTCGCGCCCTGCAGGCCCGTTTGGCGATTGCCGCGTTGCCCTTCCTCTTTACGGGCGTCCTCCTTTTCGTGTGGGGAAAACAAGTGGCGCGCATTCTCCTTTTTGCCTCCGCTTTTCTGGTCTTCCTCGTCCCGCTGGGGGCGATCGAACAGATGAGCTTCAAACTGCAGTTCATCATCACCGGTGCGGTGCAATGGTTGAGCGGGATTTTTGGGATCAACGTTTACGCTGTGGGCACGACACTGAAGGCAGTGGATGGCAGTTGGGGATTCGATATTGCGGAAGGCTGTAGCGGCATACGATCCCTGATCGCAATGGTCATGATCACCGCCATCTATGTCCATATCGTGGAGAAGCAATTGTGGAAAAAGGTGACCATTTTCGCGCTATCCATTCTCTTCGCCATTATCGGAAATGCGGGCCGGATTTTCACCATCATCATCATCGCGAAGCTCGGGTTTCCAGGTTTTGCCGGCGGGCTCTATCACGACTACTCGGGCTTCGTCTTCTTCCCCATCGCCATCGGGTTCATGCTCTTGACGAGTAAATTACTTAATCTGCGGGCGGATGAAGTAAAAGCGAAAGCGGGCAACCTGACCGCGAAGGAGACGGAAAAATATGACTACTAGCCGTCTCGTCGTTTTACAGACCCTTCTCGTGCTCGGTTTAAGCGCGGTGTTTTTCTTGCCAAAGGTGGCCAACTCGACGCCGCAAGGGATTGGATTGTCGCTCCCGTCGTATATCGGGAAGTGGTACGGCGAGGATCAGGCGATCAGCAAATTGGAGCTGGAGATTCTAGCCAAGGATACAGAGTTTTCCCGTAAGCTTTATACGGACGGACTTGGCAACCAGATTTTCGTTTCGATTGTCCTTTCCGGGCACGATTTGGATAACAGCATCCATCGCCCTGAACGCTGTCTGCCGGCACAGGGATGGAGCATCGCCGATTCGAGAGTCGTTGCGATTCCGGGCACTGGGTCGAGGCCTCTGGAAGCGACCCGCCTGCACAATCTTCGCAAAGTGGTGACGAAAGACGGCAAAACCGTCACGATTTACAATCTGACTTACTACTGGTTTGTCGGTTGGAACATTACGACGCCATCGCATCTCACGCGCACTTATATGGATATTCGAGATCGGGTTCTCTACGGCTATAACCAGCGTTGGGCCTACATCACAATCGCTTCAACAATCACGGAAAACCTGCAAAAATTCGGTAAAGACGAAAAGGAGACCGACGCGATGTTGCAGGAGTTCATCGGCCAGCTTTTGCCGAAAATCAGCGCCCCGCCGGAGCAGCACGTCGTCGCCGCCAGATAGTGAAGGCCGGCAATTCACGAGTAGGAGTGAAAGCGTGCGCGGCGAGGTAGTCGGCAAGATTGTCTATTTGGCCGTCGTAAAGGTCGGGTTTGGAGGCGATCACGGTGTTCGGCTCGGAGAGTCGCGCGAGATCGTCCGCTGTGGGATGGATCATAAGAAAGACACCTCCGCTTCCGGATGGTGAATGGATAGGCACTTCGTAGTAAATGGCTGCGGACGAATCCGCAGACCACCAGACGACTTCGCTCGCAGCCAGCGCTGCCTTCGCCACCTCGGCCGCTGTTCTGTAATCGTCCTTGCGATGTCGTTCGCCGAAACGCAGCGAAAGATCCGAAACCAGCCAAACGCAGGACAGCGCGATGCCGGCGGCGATGCCGAAACTGCGTCGCCGGGACGCCAGCGCCACAATTCCGAGCGTCATCAGACCGAGAACCGGAGGAAGCAGGGGAATGAAGTGCCGGCCGAGCAGACGGAAATGCAGCAAACAGCCGAACACGAGAAGGAGTAATCCCGGCAGGAGAGTGTAGAGCAGGCCTGCGATCTGCGCCCGGGCGCGAAGTCGTTTCGCGGCTGCCCACATTCCGATAAGGAAAACTCCCAAGGACAAAAACGACGCTGCTACGACCGCAAAAAGCCGGAGGGAACTCAAGGCTTGAAAAGCCTCGAAGCCATCCTGGCGAATCTGCAACCGGCCCGGACCCAGTCCAGCCACGCCGGAGAATTCGTACGAAATAAAGGCTAGGTTCAAGAAACGGGTATCGCCAACCTTCGAAGCGCCCGCGCCCAGCCAGATGGTCCACAAGTAAAACCCACCTAAAAAGGTGAGGCACGTCAAAGTAGCGGCGACGGGCCCCACCAGTTGCCGCATAGCCAAATTTTTCCTCGCAGGTCCGACCAGAAAAATCCAGGCGACCAGAGCGCCCGCGGCCCAGATCACACCGAGCAAGCTACTCCCGCAAAGAACGAAAAGGCCAGCGCCGAAAACCCAGATTGTTCTCGATCGAAGAGCCCCCATGGGGTCTTCCGTGGCGCGGAACAGCACAGCGCAGAGAAGACATGCGCCAGCGTACTGCATGAGATAAGGACGGGCATCGTTCAGATAGAACCACAGCAGCGGGCTCAGCGCCCCTAGCCCGCCGGTGATCACAGCAAATCGCGGACGGCGATCGAAAGCCCAGAGGAGCGCCCCTTGCCCGAGGCAAAGCCAGACGATATTGACCGAGCGCAGCGCGAATTCGCCTGAGCCACAGATTTTCTCCCAAGCCCAGAGTTGGAGCATATAGAGCGGCATCTGGAGATCCGAACCTCTTTGCGCTACCAGCACGTGCCACCACGAAGCGAGCGAGGGTTGAAGGGCTTTGAGCGCGCTGTTCGCTTCATCGATCCAAAAACTTTCCGAGCTGACCGCGGTGAAACCGGCCAGAGCGGAGACGAGCAGCACCATCACGGGTACGACGCTCCGTTGAACGGACGTGGGGCGAATCATGAGCGAGATTGAGTCGGCTTCCCGATCCGATGGATCTGCCGCAGCATGGCCCAGCCCATGCGGGCTATTTTAAGAAAATGGACGCTATTGCTCCCTCCTTGCCTGGCTCGAAACCGGATCGGAAGATAAACCCAGCGCAACCCCGGCTGCCGCTTCAAGGCGAGGGTCAGCGCGATATTCTGTAAATCGAAATCAGCTGGGATTCTCTCCAGCGCACGCCCCAACGCCTCCCGCTTCATCAATCGATAGGGAACATTTGCGTCCTTCAAATCGCGTCCGGTAGCGAGCGCGGTCAAGAATCGGCAAGCACTGGAAATCAACTTGCGGATTTGCCCATCATCACGAACGGTCCGCACTCCAAAAACGCAATCGGCCTCGCCCCGTCGCCGCCAAAACTCGGGAAAATATGTGGGGTCGCATTGTCCGTCGGAGTCGATTTGGAGAACCCAATCAGCAGTCGAATCGACCGCAATGTTGTACCCAATCCGGCAGGTGCTCCCGTGGCCGCCATTCGCTTTGCTCACTACGCGGATGAGGTGGGGATTTGCTGATTCCAACTGCAGGAGAATTTCCTGGCTGCGATCACGCGAGCCATCGTTCACCGCCACAAACTGAAAAGGGATGTCGAGCACGCTCAAAGCTTCCGACCAGGTGCCAATCACCGCGGCAATATTTGCCTCCTCGTTGTAAACGGGCATGACAATCACGAGTGGCGCGGTGAGGCTGCTTCCAATCTGGGCGAGATTGAATGAGAAAGAGGCCATTAGGTTTGCGCGGTGCGTCGACCGCTTTCTTTGGAATTCATCGACAACGGACCAGACGATGTCGCTTGCCAAGTGTGGCGGTTTGCACCCATTGCATGCTCCGGGTCGAACGGTCAACGTCGATCATTACGACCGGATTGTGACGCTCAAAGTTCCCGCGGTAACGCTACGCACCGCCGCCCGTGCGGCCCGAGCCCTGATAGGAACGAAGCCACTCGACGGTTTCATCGATTCCTGCTTCCAGACTGTGCGGATTTTCCCCTAACAACGCGAAAGTTGCCTCCATCGGCGTGTCGTAGTCGCTGATCATGCTGCGATAGCGTGAGCTGTTGATTAAAAATGCGCGACCCGTTAGACGCGTCGGGATGTCGCCCAAGGCGGCGAGCGTGCGCATGAAGGGACGCGGGACGATCCGCACCTCGCGGCCGACCAATGCACGCGAAAAACCGTTGACCCAATCGAGGAGATTGGCGGGGCGATCCCCAAGGTAAAGTGTCTGCCCTTCAACGCGATCGGCTGGCGCTTCGAAAATGCGCCGCATTTGATCGACCACGTTTTTGACATAGCCATACGATCGAATGACCGGCTGGCGACCGGGATGGACGTAGAGGCCGCGTTGCAGAACTCGCCAGAATTCTCGCCGATACCGAAGGTGCCATGGGCCCCAGATATTGGTCGGGCGGACGATGGTCCAACAGCAGGGAAGGTCCGCGGTGCGGGTCAGCGTTTCAGTGATCACCTTGCTCTTCCCGTAAACGGTGGCGGGGAAGTAGTCCTCATCGCGCTCTGGGAGACGCCCAGGACCGCAGACAAACTGCGTCGAGGTGATGATGGTCCGCTCGACGGAGGGCGTGGCTCGGATCGCATCGAGGACGTTCCTCGTCCCGTCTGTATTGACCCGGTAACCCTCCTCGACCGTCGTGTTTTCGTCGCAATCTGCGCGCGCGGCCAGATGCAAGACGAGGTTGGGCTGAAATTCGCGGAACGCAGCCGCGGTCGCGACCGGATCGAGAATATCGCCGCCTCGCCAGTAAGGTGCCTGTTCCGATTTTAGGGGCGCATCCCGGGAATAATTGAGGATGTCCCAGCCGAGCGGAGCAAAGGCGTCGACCGCATTTGTCCCGATGAAACCCGAGGCGCCGGTGATCAATATTTTCACAAATGTTGGTTACAGAATGTTTTCGTGCGATGAAGTTATCGGATGGCGGTGGTGAGCGACCTTAATTCGAGGAAGAGTGGAAAATCCGCAAGTGCGCTCTTGGGCTGAATCTGTCCTCTCGCCGAGATGCCTAAATCGCCGTACACCGTCGCCTTTTATTGCGCCGATCAAAACATCCATCGCGATCGCAGCCGCGGCATTACCAGCTACACGCGCGAACTGCTCACGCATCTCCGTGATACGAAAGCGGCGAACTTGGTCGCATTGGTTTCGAAGTCCTCGTTCGCGGTTCCCGAAGGGATCGCGCAAATCGCCTTACCGTTCGCCAGTGATTGGTTGCCCGGGCGTCTTCTGGCTGATCATTTTCATCCGCTGATCGCCCCGCGGGTCGACGCAGATATTTGGCATTACCCAAAAGGCTTCCTGCCCATGGGGTTCCAATTCAAAGCAATTAAAGTGGGGTCGGTCGCAGACGTGATGTTGCAGCGGGATGCGGATCACCATCCGGAATCGCGGTCGCGGGCCGCTTTCGCCTATTGGCTGGCGATGCTCCGACACTCGCTTTCGCGCCTCGATCTTGTTCTCACCCTGACCGAATATTCGAGGCAGGATATCCTGCGATTTTGTGATCGCTATCGAATCAAGCCGCCTCCCATAGTGGTGGCATATGTAGGGGTGACGGTAAGCGATTTGAACGCGCAAGCCTTTCCGGAAAAAGGTGATTACGTTCTGCATCTCGCCTCCCATCTGCCTCATAAGGCGACGGGATGGCTCCTCCAACAATGGGCGAGGCTGGGTGAACTTGCGGCCAATCTGCCGGAGCTGCGTTTGGTTGGCACTTTGGATGAAAGCGCGGCGGAGCGACTGTCGAAGATGAGAAACGTCCGCCTGACACCTCCATTGCCGCGCCAGGAGCTGGGAGAAATGATGGCTGGAGCGAGAGCGTTGCTTTTGCCCTCGGAAATAGAGGGTTTCGGCATTCCGGCGGTCGAAGCTTATCTTCTTGGCACGCCCGTCGCCTACGTGAAAGAAACCGCCGTCGAAGAAGTCATCGGTGAGGAGACGCCGGGCGGGTTTTACCGCAATTTCGATTCCTTCCGCCAGGCGATCTCAGACGTTCTCGGGCTCGAACCTGCTATGATCGCAACGAAAGGCGCGGAGCTGGCGCGGCGCTTCACCTGGGAGAATTGTGTGCGCTTTACGGTGGGCGCTTACGCGCAGCTACTCTAGCTGGAGGAGTTGAACTCAGCGGTTGGCCGAACCGAGGGGGAATTAACGGAAATTCCTATCGTCCTACTGGTTGCAGGGTGCGACGCGGGTGTGCCAGACGCTGAGGTGCGGGCTGCGCAGCGGGGCGAAGCGTGTGCCGTGTCTGCTGCCTGTCCTGGAAGGCGCAAACGGCGATGAATCCGTACATGATCTCGACTCCTGGAAAGCTTCCATTGCCCCAGCCTAGCGCCAGCCAATTAACGATGCCGAAAACGCCCAAGAAAGCAAAGGCATGCCGATGATCGGCCACCTTCTCTTTCCACAGGATGGGCACGAGCCGACGGAGAAGGTAAGAGAAGACGAGCAGGTAAGAAACGAGCCCGAGGAGACCGGTGACCGCAGTGACGGTCCACCAGCCGGATTCGTAGGCTCCGACCTTGGAGGAGGAAGCGATAAGATCTTGCCAAGTGGTCTTACCGGCAACTTGCTCGTTCATTGCCGAATCGAAGGGCCGGATTCCCGTGCCGAAAATGAAACTATGCCATGATCGTGTCCAATTTTGAAACCCAAGTTCGCGCAGGTCAGCGTGCCACAAATCACTCGCGCTGGTTCCGCTGTAACCGGCGGCTTGCGTCTTGTCCACGAGGACCACGGATAAGGAACGCTGGGCTCCTTCGGGCAAACGGTTGAGAAAAGCCGGGTCCAGGTTCAAGATGGCAACCACCGACACGATCAAAGCCAGCAAAAGCAAAATCGGAACCACTTTGCGATAGAGAAATGCAATCGAAATGGGCGCTAGAGCCAGGAGGACGAGCGAACCGCGACCCGCGCCAAAGAGCAGCGCGATGACGCTGCAAAGAAACACTCCGCCTTGAAACGATTTTCTTAAAAAACCCTTCTGAATCAAGAAGTAACAGATGGCGAACAACCCTACAATAAGAGCCGAGGCGCGTATATCAGCACTGCGGGTATTAGTGGAGCCCGGCAGGACGTAATTGACCACCGGAATGTAGGCAAAAGCCTCTGAGAAATAGGTGAGGAGGCCTGTGATCAATCTTCCGAACGCCGCGACATAACCGATCGCCAGGGCGCCGCGGACATATTTCGTCGAACCGTAGCGCCAAAACGCGATCACGAATACTATCACCCAAAGCGCGTTGAAGTAAGCACGGCTGACGTTGCCGAAGCCCGATTCGTTGTTGAGGCGATTGTAAACGTTGCTGCCGATCCAGTGAGCGATGAGGTAGGCGCTCAAAAAATACATCGCCAAGGGGAAGCTGGCCTCTCTCTTTTGCACATTGCCGGGAAGCCGGACTGCAAGGGCCAATCCCAGCGGGACAAAAGCTCCAAGCAGGGCGACCTCGTGGGGATAAATTTTGAAGCCGAAATAAAAGTAGCCGCCGATACCAGCCGCGGCCGGAACAATCA
This sequence comes from Chthoniobacterales bacterium, assembly GCA_040004745.1. Taxonomy (GTDB): domain Bacteria; phylum Verrucomicrobiota; class Verrucomicrobiia; order Chthoniobacterales; family UBA10450; genus JACCTI01. The sequence goes on from JBDUAH010000010.1 coordinate 11,716, forward strand.
GCCACCACCGTTTTCTGGCCAAAGCAACCCAGGCGAAGCCGGCGAGCGCCGCCACCAGGACGATGGCTGTCGTCACGGAATCTTCGCCCACGAGAACTCCGAACGCGAGGGCACCGACCAAGCCCAGAAACATGACGAACCAGATAAAAATTCTCTCTCCGCCTAGGCGTAGCGCGACGTCCATGGCTGCCATTCTAGTGATCCTAAGGGTCCCGTGCAATCTCCGGGTTCGCGGAATGTGCGGGAGGCTTAGCCCCCTCGCCAAGGAGCCGGGTCACGTCGAGCTCAGGCCGACGCGATTAAGGATAGCTCGTCCCGGATTCGGCGGGATACGATCTCTGCGTTGCGTTCCCAGGTAAATACTTTTGCTCTTTCGAGTCCGGCAGCCCGAAGTCGAGCGCGTTCCGCTTCGTCGAAAACAACGGTTTCCAGCGTGTGCGCGATGCTTTCGACCGATGAAGGATCGAAGAGGAGGGCCGCGCCGCCGGCCACCTCCGGAAGGCTCGTGCTGTCCGAACAAGCCACCGAGCGTCCGCAACTCATCGCTTCGACCACCGGCATGCCGAAGCCTTCGGCGAAGGATGGCTGAACGTAGGTGAGGCAGTGATGGAATGCCCAGCCGACTTCATCAGAAGGACGGAAGCCAGGAATTAGGATTTCCTCGGGCGCCACGGTTTGAGATCGCAGCGGCTCGATTACCTCGCGCATATAATCGTCCGGCGATGGGCCGATCAAGACCAAGGCCGGAAAGTCATCCCGCTGCCGGCGGAGACGATCCCACGCCGCAATCAGGCGCCGCTGATTCTTGTTTTCCGAGAACGCTCCGACGTAAAGGATAAAGCCCTTGTTGCATAACGGTTCTGCCCATTTCGGCGGATCAGTCATGTTGGAAACAGCCGGACATCCGCACGGTGCTACCACCCATTTTCCGGCCGTCTTGGGTTCAGCGTCGATTAGACGTTGCTTTCCAAACTCCGAGTCAATGAAGAGAGCTCGTGAGTGATGGCGAGAATAGCGAAAAAGAGCCCGAATGCCGGCAGATTTTACGCGTTGCTGGACACTCCGCTCGTCGCGCACAGGATGAAGGACGTTAGCGTCAAAGTAATTAGCGACCGCTGGCGGACCCGCGAAAGGAACGAAAAAAGCAGTCGCCAGACCGAGCGCGCATCCCGCCTGTTGCCACGCGGGCCCGAGACGAAAACACACATGGACGGTCAGGGGCCCATCAGGTAGGACGATGGGACGGAATGGTTCGAAAAACGGCGAATCCCGTAGTGCCCGTGGCGTCGCCACGACGACCCAGTCCCATTCTAGATCCATCGCCAACAATGCTCTGGCTTGGTTATCCACATGGACCGCTGTGCCGGGCGCGCGAGATCGAAAGCCAATCGCCGCAAGGTCGATTCCCACCCGCGGGCGGCATCTTTCGTTGCTCCCTCGCACTCTCACGGTAGCGACATCGCTTCGGAACGAACTTTGCCGATAGTTATACGCCCACTGGTGAACCAACAGGGATTTTTCCGACAACGAGAGGAGAGTGAGGCTTTGGAGTCCAGCATCAGTGCGGAGGATATGCTAAAGTTTTGAAAACATGAATAATTCTTTCCAGCACGTGAGGGACACATGGCGAACTCTGGGGGAAACCGACCCACTGTGGGCGATTTTGAGCCAACCCGGGAAGGAGGGGGGAGCTTGGAACGTAGCCGAGTTTTTAGCGACGGGCGATGCCGTAGTCGACCAGTACCGCCGCCTTTTCGAAGTCCACAACGCGCCTATCTCTTTCGGCAGGGTACTGGATTTCGGTTGTGGGGTCGGTCGTCTGTCTCTGGCGTGGAGCAAGCACGCAGGAGAGGTCATCGGAATCGATGTTTCCGCTCCAATGATTGAACGAGGACGGTCGATCGTAGCCCGCGTGGAAAATGTCCGGCTGGCATTGAACGAGAAACCGGACCTGCGGCAATTTCCGGATGATAGCTTCGATCTCATTTTCTCGCATATCGTCCTTCAACATATTCCTTGGGAAAACGCGTCAGCGTATTTGTTGGAGTTTGCCCGCGTTTGCCGCGTCGGCGGTTGGGTCGCTTTCCAGCTGCCTTCTCGCGCCGGGGGCGATCGACTCTCTAAAGTGCGCGGCTGGTTGGTGGATAACCTCCCCTTTGGTCTAGCCAAAGTGTATCGGCGGTGGCGACGGGGCGTTCCAGTGGCTTTCGACATGCACTTTACGTCACCGGAAACCGTAATCAGCCTCTTGGGTTCCGCCGGCATGCGATTTGTGCATTGCGAACTCGACCTAGCAGCCGGAGAGAATACAACAGGCTTTATTTATCTTTGGCAGAAGACAGCCGCGTCTCGCACGGGGCCGAGCGCTTCCGCCTGAGAGTAGTGGGAATAGGCTCCCAAAAAATCTTCGATGGAGTGCTCTGCGGAAGTCGGAGGACAATGCAATCGGAGAATCACGTACCGGCTATCTGCTCTATCAGCTGCAAATAGCATGAAATAGCCTGTGCTTCTCCGAATTCGGGCGGCAATTCCGCGCGGAACTGACGTTCGTCGGCCGCCGCGGCAGTGAGCTTGACTACCAAACTCTCCAGTTCAGTCGCATCGAAAAGGCATTCTTGCTTTCGGACCACCTCGGGAAGGCTGGAATTATTCGCGCTCAGCACCGGAGTTCCGACGGCAAGCGCCTCCGCTGGTGGCAAACCAAAGCCTTCCATTAGTGAAGGAAAGATGAGCAAGGATGCCGCCCGATAGAGAACAGGGAGGTCAGTCGCAGGAATCGCCCCCGGAAGAAAAACTGGAACCTTGGTCCTCTGTAGCGCACCCGACACGTCGCAATGCGCACGATTTTTCTCGCTCGGGATATTTCCGGCCAGGACCAGGGGAGGGAACTTCCCGTTTCCCGCGCCGGCCGCATAAGCGCGGAGTAGGAATTCAACATTTTTCCGGTAATCGTAACCGCCGAGATAGAGCCAGAATCGATCAGGCAATCCGTAGCGGACGCGCAGCGACGCTACCGCCTCCGGATCGATCGGTTGCAAAAACTCATTTCCCACCCACGGATAAAGGACGCTGATTTTGGTTCTCGGAATATCCGCGTTCGAGATCAGGTCGCGACGCGAGAATTCAGAGTCCGTGAGGACGAGCGTCGCTCGCGCAGCGAATCGCTCCGTCGCCTGCAGGAGCAAGCGCCGGTTCTTCAGTCTCCCATCATAATTCGAGAAATGGCGGTAAAGGCAATCGTGCAACGTCACGACTGTCGTCTTCGGCTTTACCAGACCGAGTATCGGACCTGGCGAGTGAAACACGGCGCCGGGAAACTCGCGCCGGACGAAACGAAGCAATCGCTCGGAAACTACGATCTGGCGGAAGCTGGATTGCCGTGGAACGCGGAAGCGTGGCAAGATGCGAAAGTTTTCTGCCGGAATCTCATCCGGACGCTGAACCCATTCCGGAGCCACCACGACGACGCGGCTGCCCAGTTCTTTCACCAGACCCGCGATCAGTCGCCGCGCGTAAACGCCCTGACCGGTATTTGGATTCGCGAGGCCCAGGCCGCTAATGACAAAATCGGCGTCCCCTCGCTGCGTATCGGTGCTGCCCCGCAAAGTCATGATTCCTGAGCGAGCAGCACGTCCGTGACCGCCAGGACGGCTCCGCATCCTCGGCGACGTCGTTCCTTCGCCAGTTCCGGTATCCGGGCGAGGGCTTGGAGCAGCCCGAAAAGCAGGACGAGGCGCCCTTGCAGGAGCCACTTCAGGATGTGAAGCACGAGCGCCAAAAGATGTGGGCCCCAGGCGGAACGCCCAGCGAGCACCAGCCAGTGCAGAAAAAAATAGTTCCGCGAGGGGACGATTTTCATCTTCCACGGCTTCTTCCGCGTAGTGCTCCCGTGACGATGCTCCACCACGCTCTTGGGGGCAAAGGCGAGGCGCCAGCCGCGGCGCGCCGCCTGCAAACTCAGCTCGACGTCTTCGTAATAGAAGGGATCGAAGAGTTCGCAGAACCCGCCGACCGCGAGCAATTTCTCACGCGAAAAGAGGCTGCAACCCGCGGTGCAATAGCCTAGCGAGAGGTCTTGACCGGCCATGACATCCGCAGTGCGATTGTTGAGGTCCAGAAGCCCGGCGCGCCAACGTACAGCGTTGAAGCCATCCAACGCGACGGTCCCATCCGTCAGCGTTTGTTTCTGTAACGAGGCCACCGCGAATGTATTCGGTCGCTCCTCGAAAACCAAATGCAGGTGTTCAAGGAATCCCGGTAATACCTCGACGTCGTTATTCAATAAGAGGAGGCGTTCGTGGCGGGCGGCGCGAATGCCGGCATTGGCGGCTGAGCTGAAACCTTGATTGCATCCCCGCTCGATCAGGCGCACCGCCGGGAAGTTCTGGCGCAACAAGTCCCGCGAATGGTCGCTGCTTCCGTCATCCACCACGATGCACTCGGAGGACGGATGAAATTGGTTCAATTCTTCCATTAGAGCGGGAAGATGGCGCTGGAGAAGCTCTGCCCCATTCCAACTCGGCACCACGGCGGAAATTGGCGGCTGGTTGCTCGTGGCCCTCACGAGATGCCGATCGGTTTGCGAAAGTAACGACCCCAATATTCCGCACCCGAGACGTTCAGACCACGAATGGCGCGCCACACCGTCCACCAATTGCTGAAACTCGCTTGGACGCTTCCTTGGGCAACGAGCATTCCCCAAATGCCGAAGCGCGGCGCCAGAAGCAGACTCAGGAGCACGGTGGCCGCGCCAGAAACAAGGGCCGGGACCACGAAGGGATTGCGATTTTCGCTCACGACGAGAAACGCATACAGAACGTGGTGCATGATCAAACCGAGGATGAGGAGAAAAACCGCCAACTGCGCCGGCGGGAGGAGATCGGTCCGCGCGCCGATTGCGTGCAGAAGCGGGTTGCCGAAGGCGAAGAGGACAATCGCTCCCAGGCAATAAACAAAAACGGACAGTCGGGTCCGCTCGATCCAGAGATCGATGATGCCGCTAATCTCTCCGCGGAGACGGAGTTGATTTACTATCGGAACCTTGATCTGCGTGATCACCGTGCTGACATAGGTCAGAATACCGATCAGGTTGAGAGTCAATCCGTACCTGGCGGTGGTTTCTAGACTGAGGAAGGCACTGCAAATCAGCGTATTGGCCGAGATTACTAGAAATGTGCCCAGGGTCACCATCCCGGTTCGCCATGCCATCGGCCAGAGAGTCTTGACGAGGGAGAGCGTGGCGCACTGCGTGCGGTCAAAATGCGCTCCCAGGATTCGCAGAAGTGTGTGGCGACCGCTGATCCGTAAAAAAAGGCCGCTGCAAAGAGTGCCGAGGACGAGAGCCCACAAGCCGAGCCGGGAGAGAATGCCTATCGCGACGATAGAGTAGTTGATCAGGATGGAACCGAAGAGGATTTTTTCCGATTCCCGGACCGCATTGATTCCAGCGAGCAAGGCGGGCCAGAGATCACCCATCGCATTCAGAATGACGCCGCAGGAAAAGACGGCGTAAGCAAAGCGCAAAGTCGAGGCTTGGGGCAGACCCTGAGTTTTCTGGATGATCCAATATCCGCCCGCGAAAAACATGATCAGGCCAGCCACTGCCGCAAAGGCGAGGTAGTATGCGCGCATGGTGGCGATTAGTTCGCTCAGGAGCCGATAGTTGGGTTCCTCATGCTCGTCCGGCCGCGCCGATGGATCGATCCCCAGACCGGTCAGATGCCGCGCCCCGGCCCAGATGTAACCGGCCGCGCGCGTCACTGCAGGATTGAAGCCAACATCGAAAAGCGTGACGATGCCCTGGAAGCTGACAAAAACGTACCAGAGGCCGAGGTGCTCGCTGGGAATAACGCGCGCGACGAGCGGGAGAATAAGCAGCCCAGCCGCGGCCCGGGTAGCGGTCGCGGAAAAGCTCCAGACCAATGCGGAGCGCGAGATTCGTCGAGCGGCGAAACGGAGCGGGGGATGCATTTATTGGCTCAAGCGGCCTGTCGAATGCCGGGTGAAATTCGAAAGCGGCGACTAAAAGAAGGGTTGCCAATGAGTGCCGTGCCGACGGGCCTCAATGGTTTCCACGCGGGTCGTATTGAGTTCGACCACGGCGACGAAAGGGTAAAGGTGAATTCCGTTGATGGAGGATTGGAAGGAGGAAGGTTCGACGGACAATTCTTTGTTCGCGCGACGATGCAGTTCGCCGGAATTGAGTTGGCTGGACAAACCCTGAAGGTAGGCTGCGAAGCGGTTGTTGATCCCGTGAATGTCCTCGCAGATATACACTCCGCCTGGCCTGAGATGAGGCAACATCTCCTCGAACGTGGCGATTTGCTGCTCCGGCAGATGTCCGCCGTCATCGAGAACTACATCAATCAGCGGAATTTCATGTTTAATGCGACGCCAAAGATTCCGGTCCGCTTGGTCCCCGATGAAGATGGTCGTTTTCTCGTTTTCGTAAGCCCGGCAGGCCTCTTCAATATCCACGCCGTAGATATGCGCCTCGCTTCCGAAGTAATCGCTCCACATTTGCAAGCTGCCGCCACTATAAATTCCCACCTCGAGAAAGTGGACGGACTGGCCCACGAACCTATGCAAGTGCCGGTGATAAATTTCGAAGTAATGATTCCATTTGAAGATTCCCCGTCCCGTTTTGTGCGCTTCAAAATATGCGACAAGCGGATTGAGCGGAGAGGTTTCAGACGCGTCCGAGCCAATGGGAGAGCAATGGTCCCGGAAGGCCAATCCGCGGTTCCGAAAGGGGAGGGTAAGGGCACTTCGTGCACTGAGCCGCGGCTGGCCCACCATCGCTTTTAAAAAGCCGCTCAATGCGTGGACGGCTCGCTTCACGCTAATTGGGACCCTCTTTCGACGGGCTGGGCGACGCAGCAAAACTGGAGATATCGCGTGTCGTTAAAAAATCCCAACGTCACAATAGTGAACAACCTCACTCTCCAGGAAGGCGTCGCATTGATTCCTTCCAGTCGAAGGATCCGGTAACCCAGCGATTCAAACATCTCCGCGATGCTTTTCTTGGTGAAAAAGCGCAGGTGGGTCTTGTCCATGGTTCCATTCTCTTCGTAGTGCCATTCGCCTCGGACGACAAAATTAAAAAAGGCTCGGAAATAGCGGATGTTCGGGATGGAGCAGACAACGACGCCGGTGGGAGTGAAAAGGCGCTTTATCGCCACGAGAACCCGGTACGGATCGCTCAAATGTTCGAGAACGTCATTGAAGACGATGCAGTCAAAGTGTGCTGCGGGGAGTGAGGCGATTTGCTCGATTACATCGCCGCACCTCACGTGATCCAGGGCCGCACGCGCAATCTCCGCCGCGACCGGGTCGAGTTCAACGCCCCAAACTTCCGCGCCGCGTTCTTTCTTCAGAAACCGGCTGAAAGTGCCCGCGCCGCATCCAATCTCTAGAATTCGCCTGGCCGATGGAGGGATCGCGGGCAGCATCTCACGGCGCGTCTGGCTGAAATAGTCCTTGGGCTTGGTCGAGAGATCAGCAAGACTTTCGTTCATGGGCAGGGCAAATTGGCGGGGACAGGTGAGTCCTACTTCGCGTCCGATCGTTTGCAAATCGCATACATCGCCACCGCGAAATGCCAACGAGACAGTCGAGCCAGGGTTTTCTGCATCACGAGCTTTGCTTTGACCTTCGGGCCGCGGTCAGTGTAGATGTCATCGACTCCAAACTCCTGAAGCTCAAATCCCACGGAACGCAGTGTCCCTTGCAGCGTGAAGGGTCGAAAGTAGGTCAGGTGAATTTCGTGTCCAAATTGTAGAGGACCAAATGGGCTAGGACCCTTTCGATCAAGGTGGCGACGCACGAAATAGTTCTCTTCGTTCGGCACGGCCACGGCCAGAATTCCCCCAGGGCGAAGAAGCGAGTGGACCTTGCGCAGGACTGCGCCCGGATTGGGGACGTGTTCAAGGACATGCCAGATTGTGGCGATATCGAAGCTGTTTGGCGGGAATTCGATCTCCAAAATCTGGCCAAGCCGGACATCGAGACCCCGTTTCTGAGCGTAGGAGGCGCCGGCTTCCGAGATTTCAGTGCCTACTCCTTCATAGCCGAGTCCGACGCACATTTGCAGGAATCGACCGTCGCCAGCGCCCACGTCCAGAATTTTCCCGGAAGAGCGGAACCCGCTGAGAAGGTCCGTCCGGCGCCGCCACATTTCCTTGCGCGCCAATTCTTCGTCCTGCCATGCGGCAAACGTGTCGCCGGTGTCGTACGAACGGGCGATTTCCTTTTGCGTTGGCCGCGGATTGCGGAAGAGAAGACTGCAGGCAGCGCACTCGCAAACATCTGGCGGATAGCGGGTGGGGATCATCCCATCCCCACAGCCAGGGCAGTGGTCGAGCTTTTCGAATTCCTGAAACTGTTCCGGTGCCATTTTCACAGCTGCAAGCGCTGGGTGGAGCGGGCGATCACCTCGCGAACCAATGCAGCCGGTCGCTGGCAGCGAAATAGATTGGTCGCGATGTAGGGAAGCGCCCGCAGCAGTTCGAGCGGAGTCGCATTCTTGGCGAATGAAAGAATCGCGTTACGTGTCAGCATCTGCCAAACCTCCCTCTCGCGGAAGCGCTCCCGGACAGTTTTCGATTCCATGTGAAAAATTGTGGCACTGGGGAGAAAAACGTTGCGCATTCCGGTTCGTCGCGCCAGCGACCAGCCCAGATCGATGTCTTCGAATCCCCAATCCATCGCTTCATCGAATCGGACCTGCGCGAAAAGCTCTCTTCGGACGCAAGCTGCGGCGCCCCATAGGTAACAGGGCGACTCGCTCGGTGCATCCTCAGGTCCTTCGAAACTGCGCGCCGGCGAGAGTTCTTTGCCAAAACGGACTAATGGCCCGCAGCGGACCGGAAAAGGATCCGGGCGGGCGGGATCGAGACCTTCAAACGAGACCGATACGACATCTGAATTATTGACCAGGAATTCGAGTGCGTTCCGAATCGAGCCATCGCGGACGGTAATGTCATTGTTGGCGATAAAAATCAAATC
>JBDUAH010000152.1:0-6132 GCA_040004745.1 Chthoniobacterales bacterium
TGTCATCCCGAGCCGCGAAGACGGTCGAGGGATCTCCCAATCGCAGGGATACGCTTCTGACGGGAAAAATGAACCACGCATCTCCGCGTGCGCGCTCAACCTTGTGGCATCGTCGCAAAGTAGCGGAGAGATCCCTCGACCGTCTTCGCGACTCGGGATGACACGTTTCGTTGCCTAACCTCGACAACGAACGCAGACGCCTTCGCCTCTCGATTTATTCTGCTGACGGCGGCGGACCCTTCTCGCTCACCGAGGCTTCCAAGCCGCGCCGCTTTAGCAGCGGCTCGATTTTCGGATCGTGGCCGATGAAATCGCGGAACAAGTTCATCGCCTCATCACTGCCGCCGCGGGAGAGAAGCTTGGCACGGAAGCGGTCGCCGTTCTCGCGTTTCAAGCCGCCGTGTTCCTTGAACCAATCCACCGTGTCGGCGTCGAGCACTTCACTCCAGATGTAAGAGTAATAGCCGGCCGAGTAGCCGCCAGCGAAGGTGTGCGAGAAGTAGGTGCTGCGATAACGCGGCGGGACGACATCGAGATCGACGCCGTGTTCTTTCAGCGCCTTCGCCTCGAAGGCGAGCGTGTCGGTCGGCACTTCTTCGGGCTTCAATTGGTGCCAGGCCTGATCAAGCCAGGTGGCCGCCAGGTATTCGGTGGTCTTAAATCCTTGGTTGAACTTTTCCGCTGCCAGCACCTTATCGAGCAACACGGTCGGCATTGGCTCGCCGGTTTTGTAATGCTTGGCGTAGTTCTGCAAAATCTCCGGCCAGACCTGCCACATCTCGTTTACCTGCGAGGGATACTCCACGAAATCTCGCGGCACACTGGTGCCCGCGAAGCGCGGATATTTCACATTCGAAAACATGCCATGCAGCGCGTGGCCGAATTCGTGAAACGCGGTCCGCGCTTCATCCAAGGTGAGCAGCGTTGGCTCGCCTTCCGGCGGCTTCGGAATGTTGAGATGATTCGCAATGACCGGCTTGCGATTGAGCAGTTTCGATTGCGGAACGTAAGCGGTCGCCCAGGCGCCGCCACGTTTCGAAGGACGCGCGTAATAATCGGCGATGAAGAGCGCCATCGATTTGCCGTCCGTGTCGAAGACTTCAAAGACGCGAACGTCCGGCAGATAAACGGGGAGATCTTTCCGTTCCTTGAAGGTGATGCCGTATTCCTTCGTTGCGGCATAAAAGACGCCGTCGATCAGGACGTGATTCAGTTCCAGGTAAGGCTTCAGTTGCGATTCATCGAAATCGTAGCGCTCTTTCCGCACCTGCTCGGCGTAGAAATCCCAATCCCACGAGGCGAGTTTGAAACCGCCTTTCTGTTTATCGATCACGGCCTGCATGTCGGCTATTTCCTTGCGCGCATTCGCCACCGCTGGCGGCGTAATCTTACCCAGCATGTCGTTCACTGTCTGGACCGTCCTGGCGGTCTGTTCTTCGAGTTGGTAGGCGGCGTGACTGGGGTAGCCGAGCAAGGCCGCGCGTTCCGCTCGCACTTTCGCGATCCGCGCCACGGTTTCGCGATTATCCCATTCGCCGCCGTGACTGTTGCGGTTCAGCGACGTCTCCATGATGCGCTGGCGGAGCGCGCGATTTTTCAGCGAATCGAGGGACGGCTGGCCGGTCGTGTTCATCATGCGGATGGCAAACTTGCCTTCCTTTCCTTCTTCTTTCGCGGCCTTCGCGGCGGCGGCGATGGCATTGTCCGACAAGCCGTCGAGTTCCGCCTTATCGTCCACCACGATGGAGGATGCGTTTTTCTCTTCCAGCACGTTCTGCGCGAACTTCGTTTGCAGCGTCGCCAGCTCCGAGTTCATCGCTTTCAGCTTCTCCTTGTCGGCATCGGAAAGCCTGGCGCCGGCGCGCACGAAATCCTTGTAGTAACGCTCGAGCAAAAACTTCGATTCCACGTCGAGACCAAGTTTGTCCCGCTGCTCGTAGAGGCTCTCGATCCGCTTGAAGAGCGGACCGTTGAGCCGAATCGCATCTTCATGCGCGGATAGTTTCGGCGACAACTCCTTGTCGATCTTCTGCATCGTCGGGTTCGTGTTCGACGCGTTGAGATTCGAAAAAATACGATTCGCGCGATTGAGTAGTTCGCCGCTCTTCTCCATCGCTACGATCGTGTTCTCAAAAGTCGGTTTCGCGGGATCGTTCGCGATTTTCTCGATCTCCTTTAACTCCGCGGCCATGCCCGCTTCGATCGCCGGCTGGAAGTGCTCGTCTTTGATCTGATCGAAGAGCGGATACTGATACTGAAGCGTGCTTTCCTTGAGCAACGGATTGTGTGCTTCCGACTCGGGAGCGATTTTCGGATCTTCGGCGTGCGCGAACGAGAGCATGGCGATAAGGATCAGGAACGAGGCAAGGGGATTCTTCATAAGTGGATCGCCCTCCCGCTGGTGAAGAGCGTCCAGAGACCTACGGGTGGCGTCCTTCATTCGCAAGTTTCCGCAGGTAAAAGCGGCGGCTGTACAACGAATCCCCTGCTGCTCGAACCGAGCGCAGAAGGCCGCCTCCTGCGTACCTATTTGTTGATGTCTTGTTTGGCTTGAAGCTTGTCGATGAGCGGTTGCAGGCCTTTCTTTTGCTCTTCCGAAGGCGACACGCTTTGCGCCTTTTTCACAGCCTCGGCCGCACCCGCAAAATCCCCCGTAGCCGACTTCAAACGCGCCTGCGCCAAATAGCCGCCGAGCGCGTCAGGAAAGCGCTTCACCACCTCCGGATAAAGCGCCATCGCTTCCGCGTCATGCTTCTCACGCTGCAGGCTGCGGGCGTAGGAATAGAGCTGGAGATCGTTAGCTTTCGCCATCGCTTTTTCTTCTGCGGTTTTCGCTTCGGCCGGTTTGTTCAGCGCTTTCAGAAGGTCGGCCTTCGTCATCAAATTTTCGAAACGCTCTTCGTCGCCGATCGACGTCTCAGTCCACTTCAACGCTTCCTCGAGATTGATCTTTTTGCTCAGGCAATACTGCGCGGCCTCGTTCATCTTTTGCCACTCGTATTGCGCGCGCCCGCGGATTTCGTTGCGGATGCTCGGGAGAACGCTGTCTTCGACTTTCGCGGCGACGGAAAAAGGCACCGCGAGCTTATCCCATTTCATCGTCACGGTCACAGAATCCGCCTTCAAATCCTCGAACTCGTATTCGAGCGCTTCTTCCATCGGAATCTCGCGCGGTTTCACCGTTACCCGCAGGGCATCTTCGCTCTCGTTGTAGGAGTAGCTGCCCCACGCCACTGCCATTTTGGAAAAAATGACCGTCCAAGTGTCGGCACCAGGAATCATGTGCAGGCCATACCTACCGGCGGGCAACGGCTTGCCTTCCACCATCACAGGCGTGCTGAAATCGATCGCGGTGTTCTCGTTTGCGCCGGCGCGCCAGACTTCATTCATCGGGACGAGGCCGCCCCAGATTTTCCGCCCGTTCACGAGGGGCCGATGATACGTGACCGTGATATCGGTCAACTCCACGCGTTGCTGCACCATGGCCTGCTGGCTGACGTCCGGCAATTTCAGGGATGTCTGTGCGCGAGAAGAGGAGGCGCCTCCCACGCAGAGGAGCAGGGTGGGAATGAGCAAACGCAGAGTGCTTGTTTTCATAATCTGATCAAGTCTGAGGTGACGAAAAAGGGCGGGCAACTTTTTCATTGCCCGCCCTACTTAACCTAACTTTCCCCCGAAACCAACGACCTTAGAATTTCTTCGTCAGGCTCACGTACCAATAGCGATTGCGAATGGAATAGAGCGAGGTGTCGTAGTTGTCGTTAAACGCGCCGAGGACGGTGGGCGGGTAGCGATCGAAAACATTGTTCACGCCCACGGTCACCTTCGTGTTCCACAGCATGCGCTGCCAGATCGTGCCATTGTCCGCGCCGGCCACAACCGGGCTTACTGTGCTCTTGCCGTCCTTGCCATCCTTAGCATATCCGGGTTCCGGCGCCGCCATGGACGGTTTGATGAACTCGTAGCTCAACTGCATGTCGAGCGTTTCATAATCGGAAACGCGATGGTGCAGCGCGAAGTCCGGATTCGCGATCGTGCCACCGAGCACCTGGTTGCCGAGGATGAATGCCGGGTCGTCTTCGAAATCGCCGATGTAGTTGCCCGTCGCGACAAAATCGAAGCCTTTCCATTGCCATTCGCCACGGAGGAATCCCTTATTGAAGGGAATCGCGCCGGGCGCGAGCGGCGCGGTGCCGTTGTTATAGTTGCCGAGGAAATTGGTCGCACCCGCCGCGAGGCTGGGATCGCCTTCCGCTTTCCAGATGAAGAAGTGATTGTAACCGAGGGAGAGGTTAAACGTCCCCCAGCGCGTGGTCGGAAACTCGTAGGCAGCCGTGATGTCGATGCCTTCCACGAGACGCTTGCCGGCATTGTTCGTGAGCGCATTGTTGATCTGCTGCAAATTACCGGCCGCATCCCTAATCACATCGGCGGTGAAAACCGTCGGGACACCGCCATTGTTGACCCCGCTGAGCCCGTTGGCCGTGAGCAGAATCTGGGCGAAGTTGGCCGCCGGCAGAATCACGTTGGTGGTATAGAGCTGATAGAGATCCGCCGTGACGGTGAATCCCGAAAGCCAGTGCGGCGTGTAAACCAAACCCGCCGAATAGGCGTCGGTCGATTCCGGCTGGAGATTGGGATTGCCCTGCTGGAAGACGCCGCCGGGCGGTTGCAGGGTGACGAACTTCAACGGATCGAAGAGGACCGGGAAGTTCTGCGCGGTCGGCGTGAAGAGCTGAGCCGGCGTGGGCGACCGGAAGGATTGGTTCCAATTCGCGCGCAGAGTTAAATCCGCCGTCGGCTGATAACGCAAGGAGACACGCGGGGTGGTCCCGTTATCAAATGAGACGTGATTGATCGGTGGAATAGAATTGAAGAGATCGAAGTTATCGAACTGCTCGAAGCGGGCCGCCACGCTCACCTCGAAGGAACGCACGAACGGGATATTCATCGTGGAAACCACGAACGGGATGGTCAATTCGCCAAAGACCGACTCGACCTCCTGGCGGAACTTCGTGTTCGGCGCGGCGTTAAAGCCGAGCTGGAAGCCGGCCACCTGCACTGGGTCGGGCACGGCGTGCTGACGCGATTCGCGATGCTCGTAGCCGAGTGCGACATCAATCCCGCCATTCCACAAATTGGGCAAAAGGTGCGCGTTCACTTTCGCGTCCACCAACCAATCGGATTCGTAAGTGAAAGTGTGCCCCAGATAGGAGGCGCGCGTGGCGGAGGCCCGGTTGTCATAGGGCGCCGTGCCGATCGAGACGCCCGTTTTGTACTGGGGCGCCGTGGGGTCGGTGTTGTTATAAATCGGCGCGATTCCAATCACCTGCGCGGTTTGACCGATAAAGGGATTGAAGTTGCCTGCCACGATCTCGTCCGCCAGGGGTCGGGCGTCGGCGTCCCCGCTATCGGTGCGTTGATTGTCGTACCGCTCATAGACGAAGCCGGTATCGTAACCGAAATGGCTGATGAAGCTGTTGCCGGTGAAACTGAAATCGCCGTTCAAGCCGATCACGTATCTCCAGTAATCGCTATCGTAGAACGAGCGCCGGCTGCCGATTTCATCCGGGTGAAAGCGATAGCGGGTCTGGCCCAGGAGTTCGATTGGTCCACCCGCAGGTTCTCCCGCTACACGGGCGCGCCTTCCGAAGGGATTGAAGGGTGAAACCCGCACCACCTGCACCCCGGTCAAAGTCTGATCCGAGGTCTGCAAGGCGCCGGAGGTAAAGGGCGAGGCGGCCACACCGTTACCCTGTTTTGTCTTGGCGTAAAGGACGTCGCCGTAGATCTGCAAGCCGTCGCCAAAGATTTTATAACGTCCGGTCGCATACCAGAGCCCCTTTTCTACCCCCGGAATGGACGGCGTAAAATCACGGAAATTGAAGCGGCTCGGATCCGTCGCGCCCTCGCCGGGGTTGTTTTCGAAATTGCGATAGCCGTTCGGATCGGTCCCATTGACCACCGCGCTCGGGGTGCTGTTGTTCAAATTTACCAACACCGCCTGGAAAGCGCCCAACGCGCCCGGTCCGAGATTAACCCGGACGCGGCCGCCGAAAGTCTGGCTGTTGCCGTTTAAACCACCCCGCTGCAGACCAGTCGGGTTATTGCTCAAATCACCCGAACCGGCGA
>JBDUAH010000153.1:0-6110 GCA_040004745.1 Chthoniobacterales bacterium
AATGTTTTCCTCTTCGCCGCGCGGCGTCTGTCTTAGCTGTTCAAATAATGCCAGGCCATACCCTGTCTCGCCAGCCGCGGGAGCGAGGCGCGGCTTCCTTGTCGCGGCCAGTCTGCTGTTCCTCACGGTGCCGTGTTTCGCGCAGCGAGCTGACGAGCCTTACACCGTCACGACGATCGCGGGCTTACCCGGCGCGTCTGGATCTCTTGACGGAACAGGGAGCCAGGCGCGGTTCTCATTTCCCTACGGGCTGGCGCGAGATAGCGCAGGCAATCTTTTTGTCGCAGACACTTTGTCCCATATCATCCGCAAGGTGACCTATGGCGGCGCCGTGACCACAATCGCGGGCCTGGCCGGCGTTGCCGGGAGCGCTGATGGGACGGGGAGTGCGGCGCGATTTAATTCGCCTTACGACGTGACGGTGGATGGTGCGGACAACCTCTACGTCGTCGACACGAACAACCAAACGATTCGGAAAATTTCCCCTAGTGGGGTGGTGAGCACCCTGGCGGGCGCGGCGGGTGTGCAGGGAAGTGCCGATGGAATCGGGAACGCAGCGCGGTTCAATAATCCAAATAGCCTGGCCGCCGATCGCGATGGGAACATTTACGTCGCGGATACGTTCAACCATACCATTCGCAAGATCACGCCGAGCGGAGGAGTAAGCACGCTGGCCGGGCTAGCCGGGAGTGTCGGCTCGAATGATGGCACGGGCAGCACGGCCAGGTTTCAATTGCCTTTCGGAGTCACGGTGGACACCAGCGGGAATGTTTATGTATCGGATACTTATAACTACAAGATTCGGAAGATCACCGCGCTGGGTGTTGTCACGACTCTCGCTGGTTCAGGCGGGCCGGGAAGTAATGATGGCAGCGGCGGTTTGGCGCAATTTAACGCGCCGCGTGGAATCGCGGTGGATGGCGCGGCTAATCTCTACGTCGCGGACGAAGGGAGCAGTACGATTCGAAAAGTGACGCCATCGGGGGCGGTGACGACTTTGGCCGGTTTGGCAGGAACCAATGGAAGTGCCGACGGCAGTGGAATCGCCGTCGGCTTCAATCAAGCCGCCGGAATTGCCGTCAACAGCGCGGGTGCAATTTATATAGCCGATACCCGTAACAGTACGATCCGCAGGGGCGCCGCTCCGCCTAAGGAAGGTGCGCTGGACCAGGCTTTCGATGCGGGCAATTTCACGAATGGACTGGTGAGCGCGGCCGTGCAGCAGCCTGACGGGAAAGTAATTATTGGCGGCTCTTTTCACAAAGTGCACGGGGTGGTAAGGCACAATTTGGCGCGACTGAACGTTGACGGGAGTGTGGACCTTTCTTTCGACGCCGGGAGTGGCCCGGATTACGGTATTCCCACCGGCGGCATGGCGCTGCAAGGCGATGGGAAGTTACTCATCGTCGGCGCATTCGCGAGCGTGAACGGGGTGTCCCGCACCGCCAGTATCGCGCGGCTAAATTCTGACGGTTCGCTCGACAACGCCTTTGACCCAGGACGGACGTTGTCTGTTGACGGGATTTCTGATTCAAAGGGGAACCCAGCTAATTCCGGCTATGCGAATTCCCTGATCCTGCAGCCGGATGGAAAGGTGGTCGTGGCGGGATATTTTGCCTACGTTTTTTCCGCTCCCTTCACGAGCGTGCCGCGTTCCGGCGTAGTCCGTTTCAATAGCGACGGGAGCTTCGACGCGAGTTTCGATCCTGGTGCCGGGATCAGCCATAAGGATGGCGCCCAATACGGAAGCTTCCTCGCTCGCGAGAGCAGCGGCAAGATTGTTCTGCAGGGACACTTTTCCAGCTACGATAATCACCCCGCGCCGGGTCTTGTCCGAACGCAGGCGAACGGGAGCTTTGACGAGACATTCGCGCCGGGAGCGGCCACGGATGATTTTTCAGTATTCGGCCTTTTCATGCAGGCGAATGATCGGTTGGCCGTTTATGGGTCCTTCACCTCTTTCGACGGCGCTCCCCATTCGGGTCTGGTGCGTCTCACCAGTTCGGGCGCGGTCGATAGCACGTTCAGCCCGCCGGTATTCAAGAACTACGTATCCGCTGGTACGATCAATTCGGTAACTCAGGATAACAGCGGGAAGTTGATCGTGAGTGGTTTCTTTCACTCCGTAGGAGGGGTGACGGTGAATAACATCGCCCGCCTCGAAACGAACGGGGCGCGGGATTTGGATTTCAACCCGACCGGCGCTGGACCTTCGGGTTATCAGGTGAACGCCGTGCTGGTTCGGCAGACGGACGGAAAGATTTTCGCCGGCGGCTACTTCGCGACTTTCGGCGGCGCCATCCGCCATAATCTTGCTTGGATGGGGAATAATGGCGTGGTTGAGAGCGAGTTCGAGGGACTTGCGGGCGTGGCGGATTATCAACCGCAAGTTTATGCGCTGGCCGTTCAGCCGGACAGTAAGGTGCTCGTAGGTGGTTTCTTTAATTCTTTCAGGGGTCTCCCGCACTACAACCTTGTCCGCTTGAATCCGGACGGGACGATTGATCCCTCATTCAATTCCACTTTTCAGACGGAAGGGTCCATCCGGGCGATGGCCCTCCAGCCGGATGGGAAAATTCTCATTGCCGGCAATGTCAGGGCGGTCAATGGGGTCGCTCGTGGCAGCGTCGCTCGGTTGAACTCGGACGGGACGCTCGATCTCTCATTCAATTCGGGGCTTGGCGCAGATGGATTGGTCAACGCACTCGCGGTGGATGCGACAGGCAACGTCTATATTGGAGGAGGTTTCCACAAATTCGACAGCACCGACCGGATGTTCCTGGCCAAACTTGATTCGAGCGGGAATCTTGATCCAAGTTTCGACCCCGGGACAGGGCTCACCGCGACCGTGTATGCGATCGTGGTGGATGAGATCGGCGGGAAGATCGTCGCCGGCGGATCGTTTTCGACCTACGCCGGGAGCAACGTCGGGCGCGTCGTGCGGCTGGATGCAACGACTGCGGCGCGTGATCTAAGTTTCAACAGTGGCGGTTCCGGATTCAATAGCACCGTCCGTGCGCTGCGTTTGGGGCCTAACGGGAAATACTCAGTCGGGGGTAGTTTTTCCAATTTCAATGGCGTAGCGCGGGCGCGAGTGGCGCGCCTCCAAGGTGACGGTACACTCGACGCGACCTTCACTAATCCTCAAATTAGTGCGCCCATCCTGGCCCTGGCTCTGCAGGGGGATAAAGTGATCGTAGGCGGAAGTCCGTTCAACGGGATGAGTCATCCCATTCGCATAAATGCAGATGGCGGAATCGATTCGACCTTCGACGTAGGCGCGGGGATTAGCATTGCTCCCACCAATGCCCTCAGCGCGAACACGATCGTGACCGCTCTCGCTGTGCAGAACGATGGGGGTGTGCTCGTCGGTGGCGTTTTTAATCAGGTTAACGGTGTGCCGCGTGTGGCTCTAGCCCGTCTGGCCGAAGCGCCCCGCACTTTTACTGCCGTGTCGCGTAAAGCGCATGGCGGTGCCGGCTTTTTCGATCTCGACCTGCCGCTGACGGGTGCGCTCGGAGTCGAAAATCGCATGGCTGGCACCGGCGGCGCACATCAGATCGTGGTCAGCTTTGGAGGCCCCGTCACCCTCACCGGCGCGTTCGTCGAAAACGGGATTGGACAGGTCAGCAGCTACTCCGGGAGTGGGACCGACACGGTGACGCTCAATCTTTCCGGCATGGCCAACGCGCAAAGCGTGAGTTTGAGTCTGGCGACCGTTTCCAATGGAACGAACTCGTCGAATCTTAGCGTGCCCGTCGCTTTTCTCCTCGGTGATACGACGGGGAACGGGTCGGTCACCGCCTCCGATATCGCGCAGACCAAAGGGCAATCTGGTCAAACCTTAAGCCTGGGGAATTTCCGAACCGATGTGAACACGAGCGGCTCGATCAATGCGTCGGACGTCGGTCAGGTCAAATCCGCGTCTGGCACTCAGGTGCCTTAAAGGCGTCAACCGCCTCGATCGATTCGGTGGGCAGGCGCGTGAGTGCGCGTTCGCGCCTCTCCACTTGGAATCCGGGCGAATCTCGGCAATATGAACCCGATGACTGCAACGCAAACGGGCTCGATGATTCGAAGGGAAACGGACGGAGACGGGATCTGCCAATTGATCTTCGACCGGCCAGATTCGGGCGCGAACATCTTCGACGGCGCGACGATGGACAGCTTGCGCGAACATCTGGACGCGATCGAGGGGGATGCCGCGATTAAGGGCGTGATCGTGATTTCGGCGAAGAAATCGATCTTCATCGCTGGCGCGGATTTGCAGACGCTTTTGCGGCAGGCGCAGACTGGAGAACTCCGTGCGTTTATTGCGCATGGGCAGAAGGTCTTCAACCGCCTCGCCGCGCTCAAGGTGCCGACCGTGGCGGCGATTCACGGCGCTTGCGCGGGCGGTGGATATGAGATCACGCTGGCGTGCGATTACCGCATCGCTTCGGACGATCGGGCGACGAAGATCGGTCTGCCGGAGACGACACTGGGTCTCGTGCCGGCCTGGGGCGGGGCAACGCGGTTGCCGCTTTTGATCGGTGCCGATGCCGCGGCGGATGTGATTACGAAAGGCAAACTTCACGCGGCTGAGGAAGCTTTGAAGCTGGGGCTCGTCGATGAAGTGGTCCCGCGTGAGCAGTTGCTCGACGCTGCGCGCAAGAAGGTAATGGAGCCGACACGCCCTCGCGCCGAAGTTTTAGCAAGCAGTTCGAAATTTGATCCTTCGGTCCGAGGACGGGCCGGCTCCAATCAGAACACTGCGCCGGAGCGTGCGCTTGAAATCATTCACTCCGGCAAATCGGTCGAGGAGTGTCTCCGCATGGAGGTGGATGCGATCGTCGACTTGGGCGAAACGGAGACGACGCAGAACCTGATTCGCAATTTTTTCCTCGGCGACAAATATCGCAAAGGCACTTTGAAGGCACCGGCCGAAAAGATCGCTCACGCGGCGGTCGTCGGCTCCGGCGTGATGGGATCTGGCATCGCGCAGTGGCTCAGCTCCCGCGGGGTGTCGGTTATTTTGCGGGACGTGAATCAGGAGCAGCTCGATCGGGGTCTAACGACCATCGAGAAGACCTACGGTGACGCGGTAAAGCGCGGAATCATGAACGAGGAGAAGGCGAAAGAAGGTCGCGCGCGCATTGTCGCTTCCACCGCGCCTGTGGAAATGCGGGACGTCCAGATCGTGGTCGAGGCAGCGTCGGAGAAGATGGAAATCAAGAAACAGATCTTCGCCGATCTGGCTGCGAAGACGCCCGAAGAGGCCATTCTGGCCACGAACACTTCCGCGCTCTCGATCACGGAACTCGGTGCCACGACCGGACAGGCGGCTCGTGTGATTGGACTGCATTTTTTTAACCCAGTTAGCCGGATGAAGCTGGTGGAAGTGGTGGTCGGGAAAGAGACCGCGCCGGAAACGGTAGAGCGCGCTCTCGCTTTCACTCGCCAGATCGCCAAGCTGCCGGTGGTGGTGCGAGACAGCCCGGGATTCCTCGTGAATCGCGTCCTTTTCCCGTATCTGCTCGACGCAGCGGAACTCTACGAAAAAGGGGTGAGCGCGAAGGAAATCGATGAGGCATTACTGAAGTGGGGAATGCCGATGGGCCCGCTGCGACTGATCGACGAAATCGGGATCGATATCACGGTGGATATAGCGGACACGCTGGAGAAGCCATACGGTCGCCGCGATCGTGCGCCGGAGATTTTGCGCAAGATGCAGGCGGCGAAAATGCTTGGCCGGAAATCGGGTGGCGGATTCTACAAGTATGAGGGCAAGCAGCAAATCGATAACGAGGCGCTTCAAGAATGGCGGGAGTTGACGGGCGAGAATTTTGCGGCGGAAAACTTCGCCGACCGGCTTGTGTTCTTGATGGTAAACGAAGCGGCGCGTTGCCTGGAAGAAAAGGTCGTCAGTTCGCCGGAAGATGCGGACTTTGGGATGATGATGGGGACCGGTTTTCCGGGCTCACGCGGAGGCCCGCTGCGCTACGCGGATCACTTTGGATTGAAGAAGCTCGTGGCAGAGATGGATGGGTTACATTCCCGCGCGGGCGACAAGTTTGTTCCCTGTGAATTGCTGCGGAAACATGCGCAGGGGGGGACGAAGTTTTACGCGC
>JBDUAH010000154.1:0-6060 GCA_040004745.1 Chthoniobacterales bacterium
GGACTGTTGGTTTCGACTTCTATTCAGAATTGGTGGATAACTCTAGGCAGAACTGTCCCTCGCACAAATCCCGCCCCGCGTTCCATTTTGACACCCTTATTTCGTTTCCACACCGGTCGTTGCGGGCATCGTGATCTGTTTTCTTCTAAACGGAGGTTTCGCCGCTCGTGACGCCCGCTCGGTTGCAAGAAATCCTCGGTTCCGCCGGTTCCAAGCGGATTCTCGTGATCGGCGATCTGATGCTGGATGAGTTTGTGTGGGGAAAAGTGGGCCGCATTTCGCCCGAAGCGCCGGTGCCCGTGGTGGAAGTTACGAACGAGAGTTCCTATCCGGGGGGCGCGGCCAACGTCGCGCGCAACCTGCGCGAATTTGTCGATCGCGCTTCCGTCATCGGTCTGCTCGGGACGGATCGCGGAGGCGAACAGCTTCGCCGATTGTTAGAAGACGATGCGATCGACACGGCGGGCGCGATCGAGGACGCAACTTTCCCGACCATCGTCAAAACCCGGATCATTGCGCGACAGCAACAGGTCGTCCGGGTAGATCGGGAGCAAATCCGAACCCCCACCGCCGAGCAAGTGCAACGAGTCACGGCCAGTGTGCGTGAGCAATTGCCGCAGCTCGACGCACTGATTTTCGAAGATTACGGCAAAGGCTTTCTCAGCGGCGAATTGGTTGCAGAGATTTCCGCGCTTGCACACGAAGCGGGGAAAATCGTTACCGCCGACCCCAACCCGCACCACGCCGTACCTTGGGCGAAAGTCACGGCCGTGAAACCGAATCGCTCGGAGGCTTTCCTTGCTGCGGGGATTCCGTGGAGCGATCCCGTCGAGCCGGTCCCAGCGGACCAACCGCTCCTACGCGTGGGCGCGGCCTTATTGGAGAAATGGGATACGCGTCATCTGCTCATTACCCTCGGAGAACAAGGGATGATGCTGTTCGACCGCACTAATGCGCCACACCACATCCCGACCAAGGCGCGCCAGGTTTTTGACGTCTCCGGCGCGGGCGATACGGCAATCGCCCTCTTCACCCTCGCGCTGACTTGCGGCGCGAACGCGGTGGAGGCGGCTGAGATTGCGAATCACGCCAGTGCGGTCGTGGTCGGGAAGCTCGGCACGGCCACCGTCACGCCGGAAGAACTACTTCGGTCGTTTCATGAAGATGGCGCCGCCTAACGACCGATCTCCCGCTGTCTTCCTGGATCGTGACGGCACGATCATGCGGGATGTCGGTTATTGCGGCGATCCTGCCCACGTGGAGATTTTCGCGGGGACGAGTGCTGCGTTGCAACGGCTGCGGGATTCGGGTTTTCGGACTTTTGTTATCACCAATCAGAGCGGAATCGGTCGTGGATATTTCAGCGAAGCGGACTATCTCGCGGTGGCAGCGGAAGTGGATCGAAGGCTGGGAGTGGGACTTATCAATGGAACGTACTTTTGCCCCGACGTGCCTGGGAGCGATTCGCACCGGAGGAAACCGGCGCCGGCGATGATACTGGAGGCGCAGTGCGAACACGCGATCGATTTGGAGCGTTCATTCATGGTGGGCGATAAGCCAATCGATGTGGAATGCGGACGCAACGCTGGCGTGCAGACCATACTTGTCCGCACGGGCAAACCTATTCCTGGCGGGGACCACGGCGCGGATTGGGAAGCGGAAGACCTTGCTGCAGCGGTCGAGATTATTCTTCGCCATGCGCGCTAAGGTGGTCGGAATTATTCCGGCGCGTTGGGGCTCGACGCGTTTTCCAGGGAAGCCGTTGCATATGATCGCGGGAAAGGAACTGCTCCGTCATGTGTGGGAGCGTGCTCGCAGGGCACGCCAGCTGGAATCGGTGATCATCGCGACTGACGATAGGCGGATCGCGGAGGCAGCTTTCGCATGGGGCGCCGAAGTCGCGCTCACCTCGGCGCGCCATCGCAGTGGAACCGACCGTATCGCAGAAGTGATAAAGAAATCGCCGGAGTTCACTCATGTGGTGAACATCCAAGGCGACGAGCCGCTGATTGATCCGAAGTTGATCGATCGTCTCGTTAGCCAAATGTGCGTCGATCCCGAGATCGAGATGATCACGGCCGCGCATCCGTTTGAAAAAATAGCCGACCGCGCGTCGCCGCATCAGGTCAAGGTGGTGCTGAGCAAAACGCGCGACGCGCTCTATTTTTCGCGCGCGGCGATTCCATTTCAGCGTGACGCCTCGTCGGTGCCGATCCTCCGCCACCAAGGCATCTACGGCTACACCCGCGAACTGCTTTTGCGCTTTGTGAAATGGAAACCTTCGCCGCTGGAACGCGTGGAAGCCCTCGAACAATTGCGCGCCTTGGAGAATGGGGTAAGAATTCGCGTGGTCGTGACGGGTGGGGGTTGGCCGGGCGTGGATACGCCGGCGGATGTGAAAGCGGTTGAGCGGGAACTCCTTCGCGGCTCCGCTGCGGCCGGGCGATCAGGCAAACGACAAAGCGCGTGATGAAATACATCTTCATAACCGGCGGGGTGGTCAGTTCGTTAGGGAAAGGCCTCGCGGCGGCCGCTCTCGGCACATTGCTTGAACTCCGCGGGCTGCGGGTTGTTTTCCAGAAGTTCGATCCCTATCTGAACGTCGATCCCGGGACGATGAACCCTTTTCAACATGGAGAAGTTTACGTCTTGAACGACGGCGCGGAGACCGATCTCGATCTCGGTCATTACGAACGGTTCACGAATTGCGTTCTTTCCCGGCACAACAATCTGACCAGCGGGCAGGTGTATGAAAGCGTGATCCTGAAGGAGCGGCGGGGCGAATATCTGGGCAAGACGGTGCAGGTCATTCCGCACGTGACAGATGAGATCAAGAATCGCATCCGCGAAGTTTCTGCGGAGAGCAAGGCGGACGTGCTCATCACGGAAATCGGCGGCACCACGGGCGACATCGAGGGATTGCCGTTCTTGGAAGCGATTCGCCAATTTATTCTCGAAGCGGGTCCGCAGAATGTGATCAACATGCACGCCACGCTCGTCCCTTTCATTAAAGCTGCGGGCGAACTGAAGACAAAGCCGACGCAGCAAAGCATCGCAAAGCTGCGCGAGATCGGTCTCCAACCGCAGGTCTTGCTTTGTCGCACGGAAATGGAGCTCGACGAGGAGACGCGGCAGAAGCTTTCGATGTTCTGCAATGTCACCCCGAAAGCAGTGATCGAAGCGCGCGACGTGCAGAACACGATTTATGAAGTGCCGCTAATGTTGCACGAAGAAGGGCTCGATGAGCTCGTCTGCGAGTTGCTCCACCTGGAAACAGCTCCGCCGGATCTGACCAATTGGCGAAATTTTGTGGACCGCATTGTCAGTCCGAAGAAGCACGTCCGGATCGCGGTGGTCGGCAAATACATCGAGCTGCAAGACGCCTACAAGAGCATCTACGAATCGCTCACCCACGCGGCCGCGAGCCAGGACTGCGGAATTGCTTTGAAGCTGATCGACGCGGAGACGCTGCAAGATGGCGTTGATGGCCAGCTGAAAGACGTGGCCGGCGTGTTGATCCCGGGTGGATTCGGAGAACGCGGCGTCGAGGGCAAGATCAAGGCCACGCAATTTGCCCGCGAGCACCAGGTTCCCTTTCTCGGCCTTTGCCTCGGCATGCAGGTGGCGACGATCGAGTTCGCGCGCAACGTCTGCGGAATCGAAGGCGCGAACAGCACCGAGTTTGAAGAAGACGCAGCCGAGCCGGTAATCTGTCTGCTGAACGAACAGCGAGATGTGAGCAAGAAAGGCGCGAGCATGCGTCTCGGCACCTGGCCGACGAAGATCATGGGCGGGACTAAGGCGGAAAAGATTTACGGCCACTCCGAGGTCTTGGAGCGGCATCGCCATCGCTATGAATTTAACATGGAGTATCGCGAGCGGATGGCGGAGCGCGGATTCATGATCTCCGGGACGTCACCCGACGGCGCGCTGGCGGAATTAATCGAGTTGAAGGATCATCCCTACTTCCTTGCCTGCCAGTATCATCCGGAATTTCAGAGCAAGCCGAACCAGCCGCATCCGCTTTTCAAAGGCTTTATCGAAGCCTGTCTGCTCCATCAGGGCTAGAGAGGGGGTCTGTGCCAGGGTCTGTGCCCCTGTAGCCACGTCCCTGTGGGACGTGTGGGAGTAATCGTGGCAACTGGCTCAGGCTACATTCTGCCATCCACGCCGATCCCGCACGGCCCACAGGGCACGTGGCTACACCGCCGCGGCGCGGCGGAGGCGATCCATGATTGCGCGCCCGAGCCCGGTCTCGGGAATTTCTTCGGCGACAATCAGATCGAGGCCAGCTTCGTCGAGTTCGCGCAGGTGACGAAACAAATTGGCCGCGGCTTCGCGCAGGTCTCCGGATTTACTCAATGTTCGAACCTCCGCAGCTTTCTCCGGCGCGACTGGCCGCAAGACGAGCGCTCCCCAACGCGCGCCTGCCGGCGGAACGAACGACGCCAAATCGTGAGTCAGGACCAGAGGGGTCCGCGGCGCGTAGTGGGAACGAAGCTGCCCCGGCGCTTCCGGATACTCGCGAATTTGGGCGGGCCGAAGCTCGGCGAATTCTGCCAATTTATCGACTGTCACAGGACCGTGGCGCAGAATCTCGAGTGCTCCCTCCCGCACCGCTACGATGGTCGATTCAATGCCGTGCAAAGTCGGTCCGCCATCGACGATGAACGGGATTCGTCCGTCCAATTCTGAGAACACGTGATTGGCGTCGGTGGGGCTGAGACGGCCGAATCGGTTGGCGCTGGGAGCAGCCAGCGGGCGCGCCACTTCACGAATGACAGCCTGAAAAACCGGATGCGCGCTCATCCTGACCGCGACTGTTTCGAGTCCCGCGGTGACGATGTCCGGGACCGAGGGGCTTCGCGGCAGCACCAGAGTCAGCGGGCCCGGCCAGAACCGACTGATCAGCGTGGAGACTAAACGCTCATCCACCGCAGGAACGTCCGTAATGCGTTTTAACCATTCAGCTTCTGGAAGATGAATAATCAACGGATCGAAGCGTGGTCGCTCTTTCGCCTCGAAGATTTTGACCACTGCGTCTGCGCTCAAGGCATCAGCGGCCAGGCCATAGACAGTCTCCGTCGGTAGGGCGACCACCTCCCCCGAGCGAAGCGCCAGAATCGCCGGCAAAAGATCAGAATTGGCCGGCAGCGTTCGCGTTTTCACGAAACACTCGCTCGCAGGGCGGTCCGGGCTTCCGTGACGCGGGTGGCGGCCAATTCCGCCGTGTCGGCTACGGCCGTGAGATGGCCCATCTTTCGGCGCGGACGCGGCTCGCTCTTTCCGTAGAGATGAAGGTGGACGCCTTCGATTTCCAGCGCCTTGGCCCAATTTGGCTCCCCACCCTGCCAGGTCGCGCCGAGGATGTTCGCCATCGCGGCCGGCTTCAGGACTCTGGTTGATCCGAGCGGTAATCCGCAGACCGCGCGCAACTGCTGCTCGAACTGGCTCGTCGCGCACGCCTCGATCGTCCAGTGGCCGGAGTTGTGTGGTCGCGGTGCGAGTTCATTAACCACGAGTTCGCCAGATTCCTTCAGAAACATTTCGACTGCGAGCAAACCGACTAGATCGATCTTCTCCGCAATACTGCGCGCGAGTTCGGCCGCTTCCATTTCAACTTTGCTACTGACGCAGGCCGGCACGGTCGTGAGATCGAGGATATGCTCTTTGTGCGCGTTCTCACAGACCGGAAACGTTGCCATTGTTCCATCGACTCCGCGCGCGATGATGACTGAGATTTCTTTCTCGAAATCGACCATCCCTTCCAGCACCAACTCATCGGCGGAGCTGGCATTCCAGATTTCCTCATAATCTTCGCGCGAACTGATCTTCTGCTGCCCCTTCCCGTCATACCCGAACGCCGCTGTCTTGAGAATGCTCGGACGTCCGATTTGCTCGATCGCGGATTCCAACTCATGCGCGCTCCGCACGGGCCGGAAAGGCGCGATCGGGATCCCGGCGCTGGAGAGGAAGTTTTTCTCGCGCAAACGATTCTGCGCGATGTGCAAGATGGCGCCGGAAGGACGCACGTCGCGTTCCCGCGCACACCATTCCACC
>JBDUAH010000155.1:0-6059 GCA_040004745.1 Chthoniobacterales bacterium
GTTCGAGTTCGCGTCGCGAGCATTTGAGAACCCGTTGGGTCTCGAACGCAGCCTGTACATCAGCGAGCGTCTTTTTTGCAGAGGAACTCATGAGGAAGAGGGAGGCGTTCTTACGGCTGGGCCGGGCAACCCTTTTATCGAACTTCGGCAGCACGAGCAAGCAGGTTCAGCCGACCACGGCGGAAATTCCAGCGTTGGAGCTATAACCCTCCACGCCCGCTTCGAGCAAAAGAATCGCGCGCGTGCGTTCGTTCCAGTCGCCGCCGAAGTTTGTGCTCGCGTCTAACGAATCGGCGGGGCTTAATCCGTCACACCGCTTATGAACTACAACGATCTCATTCAACTCTATTTCGAGCGCACCACAGCGCTGCAAAGTTACTGGACGCTTTACGTCGTCATCGTTGGCGGACTGCTCGCGTTTTCCTCGCTCCGGAAGGAACCCTCGCCGCTCACGACCGCGATTGTTTGTCTCTTATTCGCCCTTTTTGCGTATGAAAATCTGAGCGCCATCCGCGATACCGGCGAGCAACGGTACGCCACCCTCGAGTCGATTCGGAAAGCGGACTCCGCTGTGACAGGAACGGGAACTTTGCGCGGAACGTTGGAACCGACCCTGCATCCTGCTTCGCCGGGATCGACGATCGCGACACATCTGATCAGCGATATCCTCACGATTGCGGCTCTGTGCGCGATGGAATTCAGGCGGCCGAAGGCGCGCGGAATTTAGGGTATGACCTTTCTGGCGGGCGGGCGCGCCAACTCCACCAGACGCCGAGGCGGATTCGTGGTAGCGGTAGCGCCAGTTGAAGAACTCATTGCTCGTCGAATCACCGGGAGGGCCGCACGAGGGTGAAGTATCGGCACGCCGCGCTGTCGGAATTCCGCTCGTTTGGCTGAACCTCGTCTGTCTCGATGCGCCGCTCGTGGCGGTGAGCTGGCTCTGGATTTTCTCCAGCACTTTCGGAATTCCCATTGCGCGAGGGGGCACCGCGGCCCTTTTCCTGACGGCGTGGTTTATTTATTTGGCGGACCGTTTTGGCGACAGCCTTTCCATTGACGAACGCGGCCCGACCTCGATGCGCCAGCGGATTTGCCTGCGCTATCGCCGCGCGTGGATGGCCGCATTCGGCCTTATCGCGCTCGCGGATCTCGTGGTTATTTGCGCACGTTTGGATTCGGTTACTCGATGGAGTGGCCTGGCCGCGGGCATGGTCGCTCTGGGATACTTGGTTTTGAATCAAGCGCTCCCCGCGCTTTGGCGTCGGGTGCCGCTAAAAGAAATCTGCATCGGCTGCCTTTTTGCCGCCGGAACCGTGGTGCCCTTGGTGGCAGGGATAACGAATGTGGCGTGGCCAGGTTGGCTACTCTTCGCCTTCCTCTGCTCGCTGAACTGCATCTGCATCGCGGTCTGGGAGGAGGAGCTGGATCAGGCGCAGAGACGAATCTCGATCGCGACAGAATTCCAGGCGATCCGGCGTTTTCTGTTCCCCGCGCTTCTGGTGCTCACGGGAACATCCAGCACGATGGGGTTCCTCCTCGCTGAATCGCGTCCGGTTCTATTCTGCGTCGCGGGAAGCTCCCTCCTCCTACTCACGGCGCATTGGTTCCAGAAATGGATCCCGTGTGATACCCGAACTGCGATCGCCGATCTCGTCCTTCTGACGCCTCTCATCCTGTGGGCGCTTCGGGGTTTTTAACGGTCGAAGAACCTTCGCTGCCGACCGTTGACGACGCTTGCTCCGTGGAATCAGCTACGAAATTCGCGGAAAAATTGGCACGCGTATTGCAGTGCAAACTGACTTATCCCTAAGGAAATGGGCCCATTGACTCTGAACTCTTCGCCCCGATGCCGGACCGGTGTCCTCGGCTGAGCCCATCTCCATTTTTGTATGAGTAAAATTCAGATACTGATCGCGGATGACCATGAGGTCATGCGCGCAGGCGTTTGCACATTGATCGAGCAGGAACCGACTTGGCAGGTTTGCGGCCAGGCGGAGAATGGGCGCGAGGCGGTGGATCTCGCAGCGGCCCTGCGCCCCAATGTGGTGGTGCTGGACATGTGCATGCCGGAATTGAGCGGTGAGGAGGCCGTGCGCGAGATCAAACGCGTCGCACCGGAGTCCGAAGTCCTCATCTTTAGCGCTCTTTGCTCGGATGAATTGGTGGATAAAGTCTTCCACGCGGGGGCGAGGAGTTACATCCAAAAGAGCGAGGCGGGGGAGCACTTGGTGAGCGCGATCCATTCCCTGGCGGAACATAAGCCGTTCCTAACCCCGGTCATCTCGGAGATAATGCTGCGGAATTATATGCGTCCGGCGGGACCCGATTCACGGGGCCTGACCCTGCGGGAGAGTCAGATCCTGCGCCTGCTCGCTCAAGGGGAGAGTAATAAGGAGGTCGCGAAGAAGCTGAGCATCAGCGTCCGCACAGCGGAGACTCATCGGGCTGCATTGATGGCAAAATTGAAGCTGGAATCAGTCGCGGACCTAGTTCGCTACGCGATTCGGAACGGTTTCATCGAAACGTAGCGCGAACTGAGAGCCCGGACCCTGCGTGGGGCGCCGCGCGTTTATTCCGGCTGATTGGCGTGCTGCAATTCTATCCAACGCTCGGCGTCTGCGCGGGTGGGAAAGACGGCAACCGGACGATGATGGCGGCGGGCCTGGGCGATGAAATCAAGAACGTGCGCCATGGGGGCGACGCTGCGGCAGACGATGGCGCGGAAGATACTGTCCTCCGAGAGAGAGGTGGCGATGAGCGGGGCGAGAACGTTGTCGTCCAATTCTACTTGGGTGACTTCGCTGCAATCCCAGATGCGATCGAAGGAGGGGTGGAAATCCGGGTCCGCTATCATCTGTCGCCTGGCTTCCAGCAGGTCGCTATCCGTGAGAATGCCAAAGGCGATGCTGGTGATCACCTTGCGCGCGGTGTCGATGTGCGTGCTGATGGACATTGCGGAGAAAAAACGTGGCTCCGGCCATAATCGGTCCTAACGGCAGCTGCCGCAATCGGCTGTCGGACGCGGTTAATTTTTTACCCAGCGCTCGGCTTCCGCCAGTTGTGCGTGGTCGAAATATTTCACGTGGTCGCTGGCGAAAGCGGAGCCGATTTTGATCATCCATTTCTGCCAGGTCTTCTCGCCTACCATGGCGACGCGCTCGACTTGAGAGGCGTGTGTGACTTCGAAACGCAAGTCGTCCCAAGCACCGGCCTCCCAACCGGAGAAATCTTCCATGAGCATGAGCATTCGCATGGAGCCGTGGCGCGCGATGGTTTGCTCCCAGGCGGGAATGTCGTAGTGTTCCTGCGTGAGTTTTTCGCTCACGGTGACGCGGATGAGATTGCCTTCGGCGGGAGTGATGGTGTGCATGTCTTCCCAAGGGATCGCGCGTCTTGGGGTCGTTAGATGTTGCGGCCAAACGTGAGCCAACGAGCGATTCCGGGATATGCAGAAACCGCGAGTGGTCGTCATCACTGGAGCATCCGCGGGAGTGGGCCGCGCAACCGTGCAAGCGTTCGCAGGCGACGTGGCTCAACCGCCTTCGCTAAGCCTGCCGCTTCGAAGCGCCGACACAGGTCATTCGCGGGGAGAGACCAGGAAGTCACAAGCAAACCTGCGGACCGAGTTCGCCGAGGATGGAGTGCAATTCGTAAAGGGCGATCGGCTTTAATCGAAGCCGGATTCGCGCGCTCGCGCGTGATCTTGCTCGAACGTCCGGCCGGTCAACGCGACGACTCAACGAATGCGGTGATCAGTTTGTGTAATAAGATCTGCACAAAATGATCAATCCAATGTGAGGTGGGTCTGCGCGTGCGAAAGATTCCGTTTGCGAAAGGCGTGAACTGGCGGGGCCACGGCGCGGAATTCATTTTCGAATGCCACAGCGGTTACCGGCATTTCGGCAAAACTTTTTCGCAACAGAATCTGCAGGGGAACGTAGGCAAAGGGGGTCCGCTAGATATTTGCCCGAGTTTCAGAGCGAGGAGGAGATGGAGCGCTTCGGTAGAGGCCGTCGAGCAGATTCACACTGGCGTCCACCACGAGCTTGTAGGCGCTCTCCCGTGCTCCAGTAATTGCAAATCTCAAACGCGATAAATTAAGGTTGTCGGCCGCGTGATTCTTTCCATGATCGACGGCGAGCTGAGCGTGCGGAACCCTTTGCCCGACAATGTCTTCACTAAACGAGATCGTTCGCCTTCTCGATGAACATCTGCGCATCGCGGAGTGTAGTGATTGGTCGCACGCGCTGAACGGTCTGCAGGTCGAGAACTCTGGGCAGGTGCGGAAAATGGGCGCGGCCGTGGATGCGTCGACCCGCACATTTCAGTTGGCAGCGGAGGCGGGGATCGATCTTCTCTTGGTCCATCACGGTTTGTTCTGGCCCGGATTGCAGGCGGTCACCGGGCCGTTCCGTCGGCAACTCGCCTTTCTGCTTGAGCACGATATCGCGCTCTACAGCTCACATCTTCCCCTCGACATCCATCCGACCCTGGGCAACAACGCGCAGCTCGTCTACGCGCTGGAGTTGGAGAGCACGGAACCATTTCTCGAAACGAAAGGGCAGCTCGTTGGGTTGAAGGCTCAGGCGAAGGTCGACCGCGCGGAGTTAATTCAGCGCTTCGAGCATTCGTTAGGGAGTCCGGTCCAGGTTTTCAATTTCGGTCCAGTCGAGACGAAAACCATTGGTGTCGTCACGGGCGGCGCCGGCTCGGAAATTTACGCTGTGGCCGCTGCGGGCGTGGACACTTTCCTAACGGGGGAGGCGCCACATTGGGCCGGTGTCGCGGCGGAAGAGCTTGGCGTGAATCTCTTGTTAGGCGGTCACTACGCCACGGAGACTTTCGGGGTAAAAGCGCTCGCGGCCTACGCGGCCCAGCGTTTCGAGGTGCCGTGGGAATTTCTTTCCGCGCCCACCGGATTATGACCGGCAGCCGCTAAGCATCATGGAGGCATTCTTCACCTGCGGGTTCGTCGGAGTCTTAATTTTCGCCATCATTGCGGTGGCGGCGTTGTTTACCCAGCGTGCGCGCCAACGAACTCTCCAATCGACGGTGGAGAAACTCGCGCAACGCCTCGCGATTTTGGAAGCGCGGGGAGTTCCAGCAGCACGGTCCGAGCTGCAACCCATCGCACCCCAACCGGCTCCGCAGCCCGTGGGGCGCGCGGCCGCCACGCCACCACCGCTGCCGGTCGTATCCGCGCCGGTGACCTCCGCTGCGCCGCCCCTTGCGAAACCCGCGCCGAGCAAACCGCTTCTGCCCGCAATCGACTGGGAAGCGCTCATGGGCGTGAAACTCCTGGCCTGGCTGGGCGGTTTCGTGCTTTTCCTCGGCGTCGTTTTCCTCGTGCAATATTCGTTCCAGAACAATCTCATCACGCCGGTCATGCGCGTGGTGATTGGCGTCGTCATCGGTCTAGGGCTGATCGCCGCTGGCTGGTTCACGGCCGTGCGCAATTACCGCGCGCCGGGCCAGAGCTTGTGCGCCACCGGCGTGCTCGTGCTCTATGCGGACATCTTCGCCGCGCACGCGTTCTATGACCTCCTCGCGCTCCCACTGACCTTCGCTCTGATGTCCGCGATCACGCTGGTGGCGTTCCTCCTCGCGGTGATTCTCGACTCGCAGGTCGTCGTCGTGCTCGGCCTTCTGGGCGGATTCCTCACGCCGCCTTTGCTAATGAGAGGGCCGGACAATGCGCTCTTTCTCTTCGGCTATGTCGCGCTGCTAAATTTCGGAGTCGCCGCCGTCGTGCTGCGGAAAACATGGGATTACCTGCTCCTGCTCGCCGCGATCGGATCCGTCCTGACCGAGTTGAACTGGCTTCCGCTGGGGAGCGCACATGCCGGTTTCGCGGCGAACGGATTCTTCATTTTCCTCGCGCTGCAGGTGCAGTTCCTCGCCTTCGCCATCTTGCGGCAACGCCAGATGCCAACGGAAAAATGGTCCACACCCGCCGCGCTCGCGACCGGGTTTGCCTCGCTCGGCTTTGGTTTCTGGCTGCTCTCCGACTTCGCGCTCGCGACCCGGCCGGGCTTCTTCTTCGGCTTCATTTTCCTTGC
>JBDUAH010000156.1:0-6030 GCA_040004745.1 Chthoniobacterales bacterium
GGATGACGACCGGCCTGAGTTGCGACGGCGACTCGGTGTCGGTGACCGCGGCCAGCCTGCCCAGCGTTGAAGAGTTGGTTATGGGCGCGGTCCCTGGCCTTCCCAAAGTGCATCTGCATAATCCCGTGCTGGCTTACGAGTGCGGCGACGATTTCATGAAATGGTGGTTCGACGCCGCCGCGGG
This sequence comes from Chthoniobacterales bacterium, assembly GCA_040004745.1. Taxonomy (GTDB): domain Bacteria; phylum Verrucomicrobiota; class Verrucomicrobiia; order Chthoniobacterales; family UBA10450; genus JACCTI01. Next base: position 185 of record JBDUAH010000156.1, read on the forward strand.
CAAGCTGGAGCCTTTTGTCCTCATCATGGAGGGGTCCGTCCCTAACGAGAAGATCAAGACGGAAGGCTATTGGGCCGCCCTCGGCACTGACCCCGATACGGGTCAACCGATCACCACCAACGAGTGGATCGACCGTCTCGCTCCGCATGCGACCGCCATCGTGGCCTGCGGCACTTGCGCTACCTACGGCGGCATTCACGCCATGCAGGGTAATCCCACCGGCGCGATGGGTATCGCGGATTACTTGGGCTGGGATTGGAAATCAAAGGCCGGCCTTCCCATCGTGAATGTCCCCGGTTGTCCTGTGCAGCCCGATAATATGATGGAGACCCTGCTCTATCTCCTTTATCAAGTGGCCGGCCTCGCGCCCGTCATACCGCTCGATGACCAACTCCGCCCTACCTGGCTCTTTGGCAAAACCGTGCACGAAGGCTGCGACCGCGCCGGTTATTACGAGCAGGGCGATTTCGCGAAGGAATACGGCTCGCCGAAGTGTCTGGTGAAGATCGGTTGCTGGGGACCGGTGGTGAACTGCAACGTCACGAAGCGCGGCTGGATGGACGGCATCGGCGGTTGTCCAAATGTCGGCGGCATCTGCATCGGCTGCACCATGCCGGGCTTCCCGGATAAGTTCATGCCCTTCATGGACGCACCTCCCGGCTCCGCGCTCTCTACCGTGGTCGTCGGGTTGTGGGGCGGCCTGCTCCGCGGCCTGCGCGGCATCACGAATACGACCGTGAACAAAGAACCGAAGTGGCGGCATCCGCGGGCCGAACTCACCACTGGTTATGAACCCAAATACTACGCCAACGGACATCGCTAATCGGAGAATAAGATCATGCCTACACTAGAAACCGCACCCGAAGCATTGAAGTCGGTCTCCTCCGGCAATCTCGTCGAGATGTCCTGGGATCCCGTGACGCGCATCGTCGGCAGCCTTGGCATTTACACGAAGATCGATTTCGCCGCGAAGAAGGTGGTCGAGTGTTACAGCACTTCCTCCATCTTCCGCGGCTATTCCATCTTCATGCAGAACAAGGACCCGCGTGATTCCCACTTCATTACCAGTCGCATCTGCGGCATTTGCGGCGACAACCATGCCACCTGCTCCTGTTATGCGCAGCAGATGGCTTATGGGGTGAAGCCACCGCCGCTCGCAGAATGGATCGTCAATCTCGGTGAAGCGGCCGAGTACATGTTCGATCATAACATCTTTCAGGATAACCTCGTCGGCGTCGATTTCTGCGAGACGATGGTGAAGGAGACCAATCCCGGTGTCTGGGAGAAAGCCCTGAAAACCGAGGCCCCGCATTACAAGGATCACGGCTATCGGACGATCGCTGAGATCATGCATGCCTTGAATCCTTTCGAGGGTGAGTTCTATCGCGAGACGCTGCAAGTCAGTCGTTACACGCGCGAGATGTTCTGTCTTATGGAAGGCCGGCATGTTCATCCTTCCACGCTCTATCCGGGCGGCGTCGGCACCGTCCCTTCCATCCAGGTCTTCACCGACTATCTCGTGCGGCTGACACGTTATGCAGAGTTCATGAAACGCTGCCTGCCCTTGCACGACGATCTCTTCGACTTCTTCTACGAAGCCCTCCCTGGCTACGAGGAAGTTGGCAACCGCCGCATCCTGCTAGGTTGCTGGGGTTCCTTCCAGGATCCGGACGTCTGCGACTACGACTACAAGACGATGGATAAGTGGGGCAACGCCATGTTTGTCACGCCGGGCGTCGTCGTGGACGGCAAATTAGTCACGACGAACCTCGTCGATATCAACGTCAACATACGCATCCTGCTTGGCTCCTCTTATTACGAGGATTGGGCGGACAGCGGTGAGACCTTTGTCAAGAATGACCCACTCGGTAACCCCATCGACAAACGTCATCCGTGGAATCAAACCACCATCCCGAAACCGCAGAAGCGCAACTTTGCCGATAACTATAGCTGGGTCATGTCGCCGCGTTGGCTCGACCAACGGACGGGGGATCATCTGGCTCTCGATACCGGGGGCGGTCCGCTCGCGCGTCTCTGGTCGACCGCGCTCTCAGGCTTGGTGGATATCGGCTATGTCAAAGCCCCGGGTGACGGTTCGGTCTCGATCCGTCTGCCGAAGACGGCGACGAAACCGGATACCACTTTCACTTGGAGAATTCCGAAATGGGCTAACACGATTGAGCGCGATCGCGCCCGGACCTACTTCCAGGCCTACGCTGCGGCTTGCGCCTACTACTTCATCGAAAAAGCGATGGCCGAAGTGCATGCCGGTCGCACCGCAACCTTTACGCCGTTCAAAGTGCCGGACGAAGCCATCGGCTGCGGTTTCCACGAAGCGGTCCGCGGCGTCCTCTCGCATCACCTGGTCATTCGCGGGGGCAAGATCGCGAACTATCATCCGTATCCGCCGACGCCGTGGAACGCAAACCCGCGCGATACCTACGGCACACCCGGGCCTTACGAGGACGCGGTGCAAGGCTGCCCGATCTTCGAAGAAAACGGTCCAGATAACTTCAAGGGTATCGACATTATGCGTACCGTGCGCAGCTTTGATCCCTGTCTGCCCTGCGGCGTCCATATGTATCTCGGCGGCGGCAAGCTACTAAAGCAAATGCATACGCCGACCGCTTTGATGGGCCTCGCGAAGTAACTCAACTAATAACCTAACTCGACGAAGCTCGAAGCCAACCCTTCGAGCTTCGTCATTTTCTCTCACATGATTCCAGTTATTGAAGCGCAGCCTGACGAAATCTATGACATCGAGCTCGAGCACAGCCTGCTCGCAGCCAACGAAAAACTCGCGAAAGAGAATCGGGCGCTCCTCGATAAGCATGGCATCACCGCGATTGACTTCATGGGTGCGATCGGTTCAGGGAAGACGACCTTAATCACCAAGCTGGTCGAGAAGATGAAAGAGAAGTTTGGCGTCGCGGTTTTTAATGGCGACGCCACCACGAGCGACGATGCCGATGCGATCGCGGCTCAGAACGTGCCGGTCGTGCAGATCGCCACGATCAACGGTTGTCACCTCGATGCTAACCTGGTCGGCAAAGGCTTGAAACAAATCGAGCTCGAGAAGTTGAAAATGATCTTCATCGAGAACATCGGCAATCTCATCTGTCCGGCGGAGTTTCCGCTCGGCTCGAAGGCCCGGGTGGTTGTCGTGAGCGTGACCGAGGGTCCTTGGATGGTGCGAAAACATCCTCACATGTTTCTGGGTTCCCAACTGGTCGTCATCAACAAGATCGATCTGGCGGAAGCGATGGAAGTCAGCGTCGATCAGCTTATTCAAGACGTGCACAAGTTGAAGCCCGATCTCCAGGTCATCCCGACAAGTTGCAAGCGTGGAACGGGATTGGATGAGGTGGTCGAAGCTCTGCTCGCGGTCTAGGATACTGCACCATGCACGAGTTTTCGATCGCATCCGGGCTGGTCGAAAAGTTGCTAGAGTTTGCGGAGAACAATCCGGATAAGAAAATCGTCGAGGTGCGCGTCGCGATCGGCGAATTCACCCAGATCGAAGAAGAACAGCTTTGCTTTTGCTATGAATCGATCATTACCGAAATGCCGATCGCGGGTTCTCGCCTAACGATCGAGCCGGTGCTGGGCAAGGTCGTCTGTTCGCATTGTTCTTACAGCGGCCCGCCGAAATATTGGGAGGGCGCGCTGTCCGGCACGCCCGTCGCTACTTTGGAATGCCCCCAGTGCGGCAAGGCCGCGCACCCTACCGAAGGCGAGGAATGCGCGATCCGCTCGATCCGCTATACTAAGCGGCCTAACGATTATGAGACCGCGCCTGCACGGCGCGCGGGTGTCGGCCAAACGCCCGTGAACCAATGACGACCCTTCTTCCGATCTTACTCTTCGGTTTCTTCCTCGGGATGCGGCACGCGACCGACTCGGACCATGTGGTGGCCGTAACTACGATTGTGAGTCGCCAGCGCAACATCTGGAGCGCGGCCTGGACGGGAGTTTTTTGGGGGATCGGTCATAGTCTGACACTTCTTGCGGTGGGTGGCGCGATCATTTTGTTTGGCGTGGTCATTCCCGAACGTCTCGGGATGAGTCTCGAATTTTGCGTCGCGCTAATGCTGATTCTGCTCGGTGCACTCAACCTGAAGGCGACGTTTCGATCCGTTGAAAGTGTGTCTGCCGCCTCGGATCCTGCGAGCGAACCGGTGCACCGGCATGTGCATGCACACGGTGATTACGTGCACACCCACACTCACGGCCATGAGCCCGATAAACATGGTCATGCCCATGATGCGGTCCCGCCCGTGAAACTCGATCGGCGGTTTGGGCGGTTAAAGGTTTACCAGGCGCTCCGGCCTGTCATGATCGGGACGGTACACGGGCTAGCCGGCTCCGCCGCGGTCGCGCTGCTCGTTCTGCCGATCATACACGATCCGCTTTGGGCGATGGGTTATCTCTTGATTTTCGGCATTGGAACAATCGCCGGCATGATGTTGATCACCGCTGCGATCGCGGTGCCGGTAAGTTACTCGACTCGTTTTCAGCGGCTCCATCGACACTTGGGGACGGCGGCCGGGGTCTTAAGTGTGGGTTTCGGTCTGTTTCTAGTTTACCAGATCGGGTTCGTAGAAGGATTGCTTCGTTAGGCGACGAAGGGCGTCTCGGGGGCCGATCCCGATTCGAAATCCGGCACGAATTAGAATTTCGGGGCTTGACAGATTTGCTAGAAATCTTGTAAAACCTACACCCACTATGAAACATTTCTGCATTGTTGCCTCGCTCTGCTTGCTCTCTGCGCTCGCGGTCCAAGCCACTCCCGTCACGGTTCAAGAGTTGAGTGTGAGTCCGTCCAAGGTCGTGGGCATCAGCGTCACCGGCTTTTATACCGGCAATGTTTATGCAGGCATCAACAACCTGCTGGTCAACAACGTCGCGGCCAACGGCTTCTGCATCGATCCCTTCCATTTCAGCATCGGCGGCCCCCAACCTTACGAGAGCGTTCCCTTGGAACAGGCGCCAAAGGACGATCACCTGATCACTGGCACCCATATGACGACAGGTGAAGCCGCGCTCATTGGAAAACTGTGGGCCATGGCCTATTCCGATATCGGGTCCGACGCGGAAAGGGCCGCTGCCTTTCAGATCGCGATTTGGGAAATCGTCGGGGGCAGCTATTTCCACGTGACCAGCTCCACCGATTATGGCGCCTCGCTTCTCCTGAGCCAGGCCATGGCCTATTCCGGTCCCGGCGCCAACCTGGTCGCCTTGACGGGCCCTGGGCAGGATTACGTCATTGGAGGGCCCAGCTCGGTTCCTGATTCTGGAACAACCGCGATGCTGCTCGCTTCCGCCTTGGGAGCGCTCTTCGTCGCGCGACGCTTCGGAGAGCCGGCGAGAACTGAAGTATCCGAGCGATCGAATCCCAGCCGTTAGGCGGGTCGAACGATCGGCCGCCGAGCTTCGGCATCTTGCCGGGGTTTGCGCACATTGCTCACACCGGCGGAGGGGAGATCGGCTCCACGCCCGTCGCGCTGCACGATGTGGAAGCCGTATTCGTCCTCGTATGCTTCCGGCGCTTTGCGGACTTCGCGCGCGACGAGTGCAAATGCCCCGAGTGTGGAGAAGATCACAATGCCCGCCGCCAAGAACATACGAATTATTCAGCAAATTGCGTGCCGAGGAGGCAACCTGTTATTCGTCCTAGGTATTTTGCGTATCCCTCGAATTCATCCCCCGAATCTGTGTCGCGCCTTTTTACACTTGTGTCCTGACGGGAACATTACTCCTCCCTCAATTCAAGAGCGACGACAGGCCCAAGACCGGCGTTGTTTCCCGCGCATCGGGAAAGGTATAAGCTGAGGTCGTGTCCAGAA
>JBDUAH010000157.1:0-6016 GCA_040004745.1 Chthoniobacterales bacterium
CCGAAATCTCGTCGAGGAACAACGTGCTCCCACTCGCGGCCGCGATCATGCCGGGAAAATCGTTCATCGCGCCGGTGAACGCCCCCTTCACATAACCGAATAGTTCGGACTCGATCATCGCCTGCGGGAATGCCGCGCAATTCAATTTCACCATCGTCTGATTCGCACGCCGGCTGTGGCTGTGAATCAGATTCGCGATCACTTCCTTTCCGACGCCGCTCTCGCCCGTGATCAAAACGTTCGCGTCGGAGGGCGCCATCGCGCGAATGAGTTCGTGAATTTCCTGCATCACCTTGCTCTTGAAAATGGGCGCGAGCCGCGTCTCGGCCAAGACCAGGCGTTTCTCCAGGTCCTGCGCTTTCACGCGGAGCTGCTCCGTCTCCCGGAGGAGCGATTGTTTCTCCAAGGCCTTCTCTACCAAACTGAGCAATTCCTCCGGCGCGTACGGTTTGCTGATGAAGTGATAGGCGCCCCGTTTTATCGATTCGATCGCGTTGCTCAAAGAATCGTGCGCGGTGAGAATGATGACCTGTGTTTCTGGGTGCTCGCGTTTTATCCGATCGAGCATCTCCAAGCCTTCGCCGTCCGGAAGTTGGAGGTCGAGCAGTACGAGCGCGGGCGGATTCTCCTGCAACGCGCGGAAGCCGAAGGACGCGGTCGCGGCCGTCTGCGGCTCGTATCCGTGTCGGCTGAGCAACGCTTCCAACGTCAGCAGGATGGGGCGCTCGTCGTCGACGATCAGAATTTTCCGGCTCCCCGCGCTCATCCAACCGGTCCCAGCGGCAGCACCACTGTGGTGACAAGAGATGAGGCACCGGAATCATAGTGCGCGTGCAATCTGCCCTGATGCGCCTCGATGATATCGAGCACGCGAGGCAGACCAAGGCCATAATGCCCGTGTTTCATCTTCGAAAAAGGCCGCCGTCCCCAAGTTTCCGTCTCCTCGGAAAAAGTCGTCTTCGGCTCTGTGAGCGTGAAGGTGAATTCAGAGCCGTTCATCTCCGCCGTGGCCCGCAATACACCCGGCCCGCGCTCGTGTTGAAAAGCATTGGCAAAGATCTCCAGGAAAGCTGGCTGGAGAATCTGCGGATCGATATTCAGATCCGCTTTACCGCCGCCCATCTTCCATTCGATCGCGTCCGTCTCGGCTGGAAATTCCATGGCCAATTTCCGCCGCAAATCCTCCACGAAATTCACCGCCTCATACGGCATCAGCGTCAACTTGACGGCGGCGAGCGCCTGCGTGACCCGCTGCAAGCTCGCGTTCATTTCCGCCAGCATGCCGCGTAAGCGTTTCACTTCATCTTTCATCTCCGCGTCCTCGGAGAGTTCGCCCAAATACGAAGATTGCAGTTCGGCCGCGTTGAGATGATTCCGTAGATCGTGGCTCAATTGCCGAACAAAGGCGGCCACATGCGCGAGCGGCACTTGGATTTCCTGGGTCGAGTTTTCTCCCTGCGAACTGGAGGACGATGACATTGGGTGAGACTACACCAGTTGGTCTCGACCGCGTCCTACGCCTTCAGAAAAAAGCGCGTCTCCCCGGGTGACGTGCCGCTGCTGCCAATCTTCGGATCGTTCGCGGCGGAATGGCGCAGAACATGAAACACGTCCTCGGGATCCGCACTCACGAGCGCGGCCAATTCATTTGCCGTCTGCCCATCGCCACTGGTCAAGTGCGCCTTCAGCTTGCTCTGCAACTCTAATACTGCCGTCGCGGCCTTCTTCCCAGCTTCGACACCGGGCTGATGATAAGCGTTGATCCCGACGAGCGACCCGTAGAAGCCGACCGCGCGTTCGTAGAGCGCGATCAACGCCCCGACGTTGAAGGCATCCACGGCGGGCATCGTTAGGGTGATTGATTCGCGGTTGCTTTGATATAGCGCCGTGCGCGTTCCGCGCAGAAAGCCTTGCAAATAATCGCCGCTCGTCACGCCCGGCTCCACTTCGAACCGATCCGACGCGCGATCCTTGCGCACTTCGATGAAGGTAACGAAAAAATTCAAAACGCCATCGCGCAATTGCTGCACGTAGGCGTGCTGATCGGTCGAGCCCTTGTTCCCATAAACCGCGATCCCCTGGTGCACCACCTCGCCCTTCAGGTTGTGCTCTTTGCCTAACGACTCCATGACGAGCTGCTGCAAATAACGGCTGAAGAGAAGAAGCCGATCCTTGTAGGGAAGGACCACCATGTCCTTCTCGCCGCGTCCGTTCCCCGCATAATGCCACATGAGGGCGAGGAGCATGGCCGCGTTCCCAGTCGCCTTCTCCTCTCGGGTCCGCGCGTCCATGGCTGCGGCGCCGGCAAGGAAATTGTCGATATCCACGCCTTGGAGAACCGCGGGCAAAAGGCCGACTGCGCTCATGACCGAGGTCCGCCCGCCGATCCAATCGAACATCGGGAACCGCGCCAGCCAGCCGTGCTCCGTGGCGTACCGGTCAAGCTCGCTCCCGTCACCCGTCACGGCCACCGCGTGCTTCGCGAAGTCGAGGCCCCGCTTCTCGAAACGCGCCGCCGATTCCAGCATGCCGTTGCGGGTCTCTTTCGTTCCGCCGGATTTCGAGACTACGACCACGAGGGTCGCGCCGAGATCATCACCCAGCTCATCGAGCACGCGATCAAATCCGTCCGGATCGGTGTTGTCAAAAAAGTGAATCGCCATTTTGTCCTCGGTCGTGCCGAGCGCGTCGGCCACGAATTGCGGCCCGAGCGCCGAACCGCCGATGCCGATGAGGAGGACGTGCGCGAAGCGCTTGCCCTCCGCTGCGCTAATTTTTCCAGCATGCACATCGGCCGCGAATTGCTTGATCCGATCGTTCGTCTTTTCCACATCAGCGCGCAATTCGGCGTTCGGCGCTTTGTCGGCGGCGCGCAGCCAATAATGACCGACCATCCGCTTTTCATCTGGATTGGCGATTTCGCCCGCTTCGAGCGCTTTCATTTCAGTAAAGGCGCGCTCCACTTTCGGCGCCATCTTCTGGAAGAAATCGTCAGCGAAACGCATCCGACTGATGTCGATCGAAAAACCGAGATCGTCGTAGGCGAGGAAGTATTGCTGGAAGCGGGACCACAGGGATGGAGGAGTCATGGCCGAGGTGTATCAGACTCCGGCCCAAAGTGAAATCTTTCTGCGCGTGGTTGAGCGATTGCTGAAATAGGGCACTTCCGCCGCAGTAAACAATATAGGGGCTCCCGCTCTTATCGAAACGGTGCGTTCCGAGAGATACACTCCGCTCCGAGTCCTCATCAGAGGCAAAGCCAAATTTTCGCGCGCTTAGGCGAGGCCGGGAAATCCGCGCTTGTCGCGCCGCGTCAATCAGCATACAAGGGCTCGGTATTCGACCTTCTCACCCTCCTATGTGCATCTTCGCGAAGAAATTCTGGCTCGCTCTAGCCGTACTGCCCGTCCTCGCTCTGGCGGTCGCCGGATGTACTTCATCTCGATCGGCGCGGCCTAGCCACGCGTCGAGGAACTCGAATTCCCGCCTGCCCCAGACCGGCACGAATATCCCGCGTCGCATCCACGACGAAGCTAGAGAGGAAAAAACCAAACCTCGGCGCACGGCAAAGTCGAAACCCGCCAAACAAAAAGGCAAATCCGAGAAAGAAAAAGCGAAAAAGAGCGCCCGCAACGAAACGGATGAAAACGTCATCATTCGCGGCGGGTTTCGCTGAGAAACGCTGCCGCACCGCGGACCCGACCGCGCCCGTTGACATAGCATGAGACCTGCTGATATTAACGGCGGTTCAGTTGTTGGGCTTGTGTTAGTGAGCGCTAGGCTTCCCCGTGAAGGGCGCTCTTTATTCAGTCTCAACAGCTATCGACACAGTGATGTCGGCCACGGGCTCTTCGAGGAGTCCGCAGTAGAAAATAGCTAGCCGTTGGCCCGAAAAGCCCGCGGTGTGAAATTGCGCAGGACTCGAAGTCTGCGCGCGATGAGACATGAAACCTACATTCCAACTTAGCCGACAGAGTCGGTCGAGCGGGGCTGCGCGCCCTACTCAAATCAGCCAGCGTCCGATCACCGATTGGAGCTTCCAAACCTCCGCGCCCGAAATGCGCTGCGGATCCACCCTTCAACCATCCTCGCAGCACTCGGCGCTGGAGCCGGCATTCCATACCCTCAGCCAGGGATTTTTCTCGGGCGAGGCGAACCGCGAGTCGCGCTTCGAAGGCGCACTTTTCGGCGTCATGACGGCCCTCGCCGCGTGGCCGATCGCGCTCGCGGTGCAGGCCGCTGCGATCCTGCTCAAGTAAATTGCTTCCCTCGCGACTCCGGTTCTCAACCGGAGTCGCGCGCGAAGCGGTTGGTTACTTCCGTCCGAAAAATTTCCGGAACGTTTGGAAAATCTTGTTCGGGACCTGTTCGGCGCGTTGCTTCGCTTCGTCTAGGCTTTGCGCCAGCTGCGTCTGAGCACCGCCATGGACCTGGCAGGCGCCCGCCGGTACTTTGTCGGCCGGCAGCGTGATTTGGTAGGCGGCTTGCTGCGCAATGCACTCGTTCGTTGCCAACTGGTTTGAGACCGAGCATAACGTGGCGCGGACCAAAGGCCCCGGCGCCGTGAAGGGCTGTGGAGGATACCTCTTGCCGGCCTTCGACATCGTGGAGGTCCAAACCGGCAACGCCAGGGTCGAGCCATATCCTCGAGACACGATGGTCTGCGGCTGATCGAAGCCGACCCAGACTCCGCACGTTAACGCCGAGGTATAGCCGAGAAACCATGCGTCCTTATAATCATTCGTCGTCCCCGTCTTCCCGGCCGCAGTCACCCCTTTGAAGCCTAACGTTTGCGAACGCGCGGCCGTTCCTTCCGTCATCACTCTCTCCATGATCTGCGAGGTCATCCAGGCCGCACCCGGGTCGATCGCCCGCGTCGCCACATGCGCCGCGCGGTAGATCGGATTGTGATCCGGATCATCGATGCGCTCAATGATGTAGGACTGCTTGCGCGTGCCGTTGTTTGGGAAAACCGTGTAAGCCGAAGTCAGATCCTTCAGATTCGACTCAAACGACCCGATGAAGATCGCCGCGCCTTGCGGAATATTGTTTCCCAACCCAAGCGTCATCGCCTCCTTTTGCACGTCCGCGGCCCCGGCCATAGCGCCCACGCGCACGCTCATCGTATTTCGAGAATGGATGAGCCCGTAGGAAGCGTACTGAAGTCCGTTGAACTTGCCGTCGGAATTGCCGGGGCTCCAATCGCCCGCCCCCGGAATCTCACCGGGCTGGATGGGGCCATCATCAATGATCGTGCCAGGGAAAAGCCCCCGGCTAAAGGCGAGCGCGTAAACGAAAGGTTTGAATGACGAGCCCACCTGGCGATTCGCAGGAGCGATCGCACGGTTGAATTTGCTGTCACCGTAATCGCGCCCCCCCACCAGCGCGCGGATACCGCCGCTGGCGTTGTCGATCACGACCACGGCGCCCTGCAGATAGGGCATGGCTGCATCTTCTCCCTCTGTGGGTGCTTTATAGCTGGACTTGGTGGGATGACGAAACCCGCCGCCCCGCTCCACTTTGTTGAGCGTGGATTCGAGCGCCTCCGTCGCGGCATTCTGCACCGTCGGATCGAGCGTCGTGTAAATGTAGAGCCCTCCGAAATCGATCTGCTCCGGCGTGAGCAGGACATTGAGGTCGCGCTGGACGGCATCCATTGCGTAATTTTCCTGGATTTGAGGAATGTGCCTCGGGTTGGAGGCGATCTTCGTCGCTTTCGCCTCTCGCGCCTGCGCCGCGGTGATCTTCTTCAGTTCCAGCATCCGGTCGAGGACCGCGCTCCGCTGGGCGGCCGCGCCCTCCGGATTTTTCAGCGGCGAAAACCGGTTCGGGCTCCTAATCAAACCAGCGAGGACCGCGGCTTCCGAGAGGTTCAACTTCGACGCATTCTTGCCGAAGTAGGTTTGCGAAGCGGTCTCGACTCCATAACAGCCGGAGCCGAAATAAATTCGATTCACATACGACTCGAGAATCTTTTCCTTCGAGAACTCACGCTCGATCCGCAGAGACACCATCG
>JBDUAH010000158.1:0-6001 GCA_040004745.1 Chthoniobacterales bacterium
GAAGGATCCCGCCGCGTTCCACCACTACATTTCCAAACTCTGGCAGGAGCAAATCACGCCGACAAAATTGCAAGAAACCTTCCAGACATTCATTGATCAGAAGATCGACCTCTCAGGAGTAGCGAAAGCCGAGCCCACTTTCGACAAAGCAACGTCGATTAACGACGACGGCTTGCTCGTGCTGGAGGGCCACTACGCCGACGCGCCGAGCAATATCGCATTTCGGCTGAAGTATGTTTACGAGAAGCCCGCTTGGAAACTCTTCGGCATTAAAGTCAACGTCGACCCCTCCGGAGCAACGCCGGGGAAAGTCCCATCCGAGAGCGAGGCCGCAACGCTCGTCAAAGATTCCCTGCTGACCTTTAATGACGCGGTCCAGGCAAAGGATTTTAGCGGTTTCCATGAAGCGATCGCGGACGTCTGGAAGGCTCAGGTTACCCCGGAAAAGCTCGCGACGATTTTCCAATCGTTCATTGAGCAGGAGATCAATCTGGCGCCAATCAAAGACATGACGCCGAAGTTCGATAAACCGCCGGCGTTGAACGACGATGGCGTGCTCGTTTTGCAAGGAAGCTACCTCACGCGGGCGAGCAGATTGCGCTTCGATCTTGGCTACATGTTCCAGGAACCAGAATGGAAATTGGTCAAGGTGAACGTGGATGTCGATCCGATCAAGAAAGAGGAAGAATCGGATGCCAAATCGGATGAAGAATGACCCGGTGGAAACTGCGAACGTCTTGCAAAAGAAGAATGATTCTTGCTGTAAAATGAGGCACTCTTGCGTCGGCTGTAGACCCGCCGCGAGCCACAATGACGCAATCGACTGAGATTGGTGAACGCTTCCCGCGCGAGCTGGAAGTTCTACGGCAGTTGGCGGACAACCTGCCGCAAATTGTCTGGGTGACGCGCCCTGACGGCACGCACGAATATTACAATCGGCACTGGTATGAGTTCACCGGTCTATCGCCGGAAACATCTACCGGAGATGGTTGGAATCAGCTCTTCCATCCGGACGATCTGGAACAGGCGAACACCGCCTGGGCCGAAGCGCTCCGGAGCGGGAGTCCGTATGAAATCGAGTTCCGTTTAAGGCGCGCCGCCGATGGCGAGTACCGCTGGTTTCTCGGTCGAGCTCTACCCCACCGCAATGCCGCTGGCGAAATCGCAAACTGGTTCGGCACCTGCACCGATATCCACGAGCAAAAGCTCGCGCAGGATGTCCTCCGCGGTTCGCGCGATGCGATGAAAACCGAGAGCCGGCGAAAGGATGAATTCCTCGGCATGATCTCGCACGAGCTCCCGCACGCCGCTCAACGCCGTCTTCGGCTGGACGCGTCTCATGCAGGAGAACCTGCTCAACGATGAAGAACGCGTCGAAGCCGTGAACTCCATCATGCGCAACGCCGAGGCGCAGGCGCGTCTGATCGAGGACGTGCTCGATATCACCCGCATAGTGAACCAGAAGCTGTCGCTCGATCGCACGGTGCTGAACCTGATCCATATCGTGCGCGAGGCGATGGAGGCCGTCCATCCATCCGCGGAGCGGAAGGGTCTCACCCTCTCTTCATCGGTCGAAGCGGAAGACCTGCTCGTCGATGGCGACGCGATGCGTTTGCAACAGGTCGTGCTGAATTTGCTGACGAATGCGGTCAAGTTCACCGAACGCGGTGGCTCGATCCGGTTGCGCGTCGGCCGGGAGCGCGGACAGGCCGCGATTGAAGTAATCGATACCGGCAAAGGAATCGCGCGAGATTTATTACCGCACGTCTTCGAGCGATTCCGCCAAGGCGACAGCAGTTCCACGCGGCATCACGGTGGGCTCGGTCTTGGTCTAACGATCGCGCAGAAACTCGTTCTCTTGCACGGTGGCCAGATCGAAGCACGGAGCGAGGGCGAAGGAAAAGGCAGCCGCTTCACCATCTTGTTGCCCATCGTGGCGTTGGCCAGCGTCGGGACGGTGCCGCAGAATCGTGCGCCCTCGTCAGCCGACGACATTTTCCCTGCAAACAGCCTGCGCGGCTTCCATGTCATGATCGTGGATGACGAGGCGAGCGTGCGGGATTTGGTCGCACTCACCCTCACGAAATGCGGAGCATCGGTGACGGTCGCGAGTTCGGTCGAGGGTGCCTTGGGTCTGCTGGCCAGCATGACGCCGGACGTGATCATTAGCGATATCGCGATGCCGGGAATGGATGGTTACGCTTTCGTCGAGAAACTCCGAGCTCGACCCGGCGCGACGGTGCCGATGATCGCGCTCACCGCCTACGCCAGCGTGCAGGATCGCGAGCGCGCCCTGGCACTCGGGTTCGACTCGCATCTGAGCAAACCCGTCGATCCCCTGGTGTTGGTCCGCGCGATTGCCGAAAGTCGTGGGTCTGGCCCGTTAAGCCATAAAGCCCACGGGCGGAGCGCTGCCTGAGGTGCTGTAGAAGTTCCCGATGTTCGGCAACACGAGCGGGAGATTCGAGGGACTCACTCCCAGCCAGAGCCTCGTGAGCCCAAATCGCAACGATCGCGCGCCGGAACGACATGAAGGAATCGGCACCCATCTAAGACCACAGTATGCAGTCCGAAACGTGCCACCGCCGCTGCGCTTTTGCGCCGCGCCTGCGCAGCTAACCCTCGTTCGGGAGAGATTAACTGCCCTTCCCCGACCGGCCCATCAACGCGATGATCACGCCCAGCACAAACATCACGCCGCCGATGCCGAGTAAGATCACCGCAGCATCATGCAACTGGCGCATCCATTGCGCAGAGCCCAAGAGAAGGAACAAAACACCAAGCGATAGGATCGTCATGCCGATGCCAATCATGGCTTCGGCAGACATGAACGAGGAGCGCGGAGTCGGTTCGGGCGAATTCATAGCGTGAGGTAACCGAGGCTAGCTGCCCACCCGCGCACGTGCAAACAAGAAGCTGATCCGGCGAAAAACCTTGCTTAAGTGCATCCAGCTTCATATGAGCGGCGAAGGGATTAGCAGAGCTTGATCCTCCGGGACAAATGAACCTCACGACGCTGCCCACCGCGATGCCCACACGCGCCGTCTTGATTTTCGCCGATAGCGCTCGCCTCGACCTCTCTCGGCGGCGTTTACCTACGGCCGCGTTGGCTCTCTTCCGCTCGCCGGAACTCGCGTCATCCGATTTCGGCGATGCCGATGTCCACGTCTTCGGCTCGGCCTCATGCCGGGTTCGTGACGGACAGCAATTCCATCCGCAATGTGGTGGCAGTTTTGCGCAGCGATTCGAAAGCGCGATCGAAACCCTGGCATCATTGGGCTACAGCGAAGTGGTGGCAGTGGGGCGTGATTGCCCGGCGCTGGTGGCGGCTGATATCGGACAAGCCTTTGCCGAGCTACGTGATCATCGGCTTGTCCTCGGTCCGGATCATCGCGGTGGCTGCTATCTGATCGCGCTGCACACTTCCGATCGCGGGTTATTGCGCGGAGTTCGCTGGAATCACAACACAGATTGCGCCCAGCTCTGCGACCGGAGCGGACCCTCCACCGTTTTCCTGCTCCCGGTTAAACACGACATCGACTCGTGGGCTGATTTGAAGTTCGCCGCGCAGGTCAACGAACGCGTCGCGCGACTGGCAGCATTTCTTCTCCAAACGATCGGCGTGAGCTTGATCGAGCGCCCGCCCATCTTCCACGCGGCTGCGCAGTTCGTCCGTTTACACGGACAAATCCCGCCTCCGGCCTCCGCTGGTTAGCGCGCGTCTGTTTTCGGCGAGGCTTTCGACTCGCCGGTCTGTGCAGGTTTAACCCGCCGCGTTCGAGCAAGAACGCTGCTCTCTGCGTTTGCGAATTTTTTCATGAATCCATCTCCCATTAAACGACTCAAATGGCTCTCTACCGCAGCCGTTTTTCTCTCGGCTTTCAGTTTTTTCATCAACCAATCGGCCACCGCGCAGGAGGCGATGCGAGCTCCTGCAGACCCGCAGTTTCCGGCCACTGCTCCGCAGACGCGCACTTCCTTTAGCGGTGCTTCGACGTTTGCGGAAGTGCTCTACGGAAAAGATAACGCTTGGGACAAAACTTATGACGATATCCAGGCGTGGAAGGAAAAATATCACCTTCCGATCTCCGTCGGCGCGAATCACTGGTTTCATCTCGACCGCGACGAACGCATCTACGGCAACGGCTACGGTGTGCCGACCGAGAGCGGAACCTACTACTGGTATGTCTCCGCTGATCCCTCGCTGAAATTAGGCGACGGCGCTGTCAGCGAAGTGGGCGCACATGTGCAGTTCCGTTTCCGCGATGATCAGAACGATAAGCTGCGCGCGTTCTATTCGGATACGTCTTGGTTTTACGAAACCTACGCCTACGCGAAAACGCGGTTCGGCACTTTCAAAGCCGGACAGCTTGTGACCGAATTCGGCATTCCTTGGGACGGCACATGGTGGGAAAGCGTTCCCTATTTCGACGGCTACAAGTTCGATCCCGACTATGGCGTCAGCTGGGATAATTCTTGGAAAATATCGGATCGATTCTCCGTGGACACTGCCGCGCAGTTCTTCTTCAACTCTGATGGAGTCAACGGTTCGCTGGTCGGCGCGGACGCGGAATCCGGGATCGGTTTGAGCGAGCGTAACACTGGCGTCGTGCGGCTGGTGCCGACGTGGAAACTCAACGACGACCTGAAGATAGCGTGGGGCGTCTCCGGATTGCTCGGTGAGATCAAAGGCGCAGGTCGCTATCCGAATGTCGATGGCACGCGCGGCGTCTTCGGTTCCGACATCACCCTCACCTACAAAAACTTCAGCGTCTTCGCGGAATACATCGATGCCTTTGGGGCCACGAACCCGGTCCGCTACGTCTCGGGGGGGGCGAGCGACCGCGTCGATAGCCTGCGCGGTGGCGTTGCCTACAGATACGGGCCGGTCACGTTCCACGTGAACTATTCCTACGGCTGGGATCACCGGCCCGCCGGCCATCAATACATCTTCGCTCCCGGACTTAACATCCAGGTTACGAAAAACGTCGTCATCTACGCCGAATACGTGAAGTGGAACGTCACCGACCGCTTCGGCAACACCGCGAAATTCGACGACGGCTTCGAGCTGATCGCCGTTTGGAATCTCTAAATCCCCCTAACCAATTAAACCTATGACAAATCTCAACTCCATGGACCGTCGGAAATTTATCACCCTCACTGGACTCGGTGCCGGCGCCGGACTGCTCGGACTTTCCGCCTGCAAACCGAAGACCGGATCCACCGGCGGCGCTGGCGGAAAACCTTTCGCCGGTCAAACCCTGCGCGTTTTTGTTTACTCCGGCGCCTGGGAGAAAGGTTTTAACGAGTATTTCATTCCGAAGTTCGAAGCGCAAACAGGCGCGAAAGTCGTGGTTGACCCTGGTTGGTGGGACTCCATTCCGAAGTTGAAGGCGTCGCCGAAAGGCCAGCCAGCGTTCGATCTCGTTTTGACCGATGCCACGCAAGGTTATCCAGCGATCAAAGAAGGCCTTTTTCAAACCATTGATCTGGGCCGAATCCCTAACAAGTCAAAGTTTGCCGCCTCCGCGCTCGACAACTGGGTGGTGAAGGAAAACTACGGCATCACCTTCCCCGATTCGATCATGACCCTCGGCTACAACAAGACTATGGTCTCGCCCGCACCGACCAACTGGGGCGATCTGATGCGCGACGAATACCGCGGCCAGCTCGGTATGTATAATTCGTTCTACATGTCGCTCTACACCTTCGCTTGCATGAAGGTGGCGCAAGCTGGCGCGCCCGGCACCGCGCATCAGGAGATCGCAAACAACCTCCAAGGCGTGATCGATTTCGCGAAGGCAAATCGTGATCGCGTGAAGCTCTGGTGGCCCACTTCCACCGACATGGCCTTGAACCTGACGCAGAAGAACTGCGCGCTCGGCAACATGCACGGCACCGACATGATTCCCGCTTTGAAAAACAGCGCCGACCTCGGCGCCGACGTTCCGGCGGAAGACCGCGCTTTCGTCCTCCTCATGTGGGTCGTGGCCAGCGGCAG
>JBDUAH010000159.1:0-5971 GCA_040004745.1 Chthoniobacterales bacterium
ATGTTTTAAGTGACTCCCGAGCTTTGACTCTTATTTAGCAATCACCGTGCCACCGGAGGAACCAGGCCTCTTCTATGTCTGGCTCACCGCAGCTTGCGCGCGAAGAAGCTGACCACTTTCGGCCGTACCTCTTTCATCGCCTCTTCGCTAAAGACATGGCCTTGTCCTTGAACGAAGTCCGTCTCCACTTTCCCGCCGCGCTCCCGCAGCAATTGCTGCAGCGGCTTCGCATATTTCTCAAACGGCACCCGCGTGTCCTGCAGGCCATGCACCATCAGAACCGGCGGCATTTTCCCAATCCGCTTCTCTTGCGAATTCCAAACCCCGCCTGCTTGTTCCGCAACCGCGCCGACTAACGAGTTATCCGATCCCGCCGCCAGCGACAGAAAGCCGCCCAGCGAATATCCGTAAATCCCGATCGGCCCATTCTTCTCGCGGCCATGCACCCAGACGATTCCATCGCGCAAGGTCTGCAACCATTCGCCGAAATGCTTCTGCATGTCGGAATCGCGGGCGCCGATCGTGCCAGTACGATTGAAGTAATGCAGCACGTAAACGGAGTCGCCCGCCTCCGCGAGCGAACGCGCCACCCGCCGCATCGCCGGTCCGTCAAAAAGCGTCCCGCCAGCGCCATGGAGCACGATTACCGTCCGCTTCGACTTCGGCCCCGCGGGCGCAAAATAATCCGCGCGGATTTCCCGCCCGCCGCTTTGGAAGCTTAGCGCGGTCGGCCGGATCTCCGACACCCGCTCGCCCGCCGCGTCCAACCGCTCCCCGAAAATTGAGAGCAACATCCAAAGACCGAGTGCGCGCAAAGTGAACCGAATCATGCCCGCAATATCACGCATCGTCCGCTCCTTGCAGAAGATATCGCGTTTGAGTCCCGCCAGCCGCCCACGGGGACCTGGAAGCGCGCCGCTCCCTAGGACAGGCCGGTCATCCCGAGCTTGTCGAGGGATCTCGCCGATGGAGTAGAATCGGGCTGCTAAGCTTCGCGTGGATCAGTCAGCCGAGGATCATGTCAACTGCCGCGCTCACGTGAATCATCGTGGTATCGAGGAACGGAAGGCCTTCCGGTTCGGCGCCGCGGAGAAGTAGCGGCAGCTCGGTGCCGGCGAGAATGATGGCTTCGATGCGCTCTTCGCTTCGTATCCGTTCGATAATGCCGAGGAACGCGGCACGAGTCTCGGGTAGAAATTTATTCTGCAGGAGTTCACCGACATATTTCTCGTGGATGAAATCTTTTTCTTTCTCGGCCGGCGTGACCAGCTCGAGCCCGGCGCGCCCGAACGTGTCCGGATAAAACCGCGCGCGCATGGTGAAGCCGGTACCGAAGAGCCCGAGGCGCTTGAAGCCCAGAGCGCGAGCGTGATTGCATGTTGCCTGCACAATGCTGAGCATCGGGATGAGCGATCGGCGTTGGACCTCATCAAAGACGATGTGGGGCGTGTTGGCCGCGATGAGCGCCAGCTCCGCGCCGGCGCGCGCGAGACGGTCGATGGAGGCGGAAATGTAATCAGCCAGTCCGCCGAGATCGTTCGCGTCCAGCATCGCGATGCCGCGGTTCACATCGATGCTGTCGATGACGAGGTGCGGCACAGGGCCATCCGGTACGCGACCACGGCAGCCATCGAGGATGAAACGATAGTATTCGATCGTCGATTCGGGTCCGATTCCGCCGACGAGGCCGAGTGTTTTCATAAACTAGAGGCTCGGTTTCATCGGGCGCGAAGACCCGCGCAAAACCATTCCGTTCCGGTTAAAACACGAGGACTTGATAGCCAGCATCTAGCAACTTCTTGAAGCTCGGATGCCCTTTGAACTCATCGATCAAGGTAATGTTCGCTTCCTTAATCTTCTCGGTCACTTCAAACGCGCCTGCGCAATAGCTGCACGCACCCTCGATCTGCGCGCGCACCTTCTCGAAGAGCTCGTTATACTTGTGCTCCTTCTTCGCAAACTCCGCCGCTGCTTGGGTCCCGGCGCCGTCGAAGATGATCCGCGCTTCGCCCCCGTCTTCTTTCGCGTATTCGAGTGCGCCCATGAACGCGTTCACCACGCGTCCGAGGCTTTCGTGCGTGTCGCCCGCGGCGAGGATAATGAAGGCAGCTTTTGACATATTTGTTCCTTGGTTGGTGTTGCTTGGCTAATACATACGCGCCACGCGCCCCATTCAGTTGCAAGCAGCACAGCGCGCAGTTGCGAACTCCTCTTGCTACGCTTCCGACGCCGAACTTTTCGCGCCGCTCCTTCCGCCAGCCTTCTCCATTATGAAACGCAAACCGAAAGCCGTCGTCCTCGAGGTCATCGAGACTTGTTTCGCGATCGATCCGCTGGAAGAAAAATTGCACGCGCTCGGCCTGCCCACGGGCTCGCTCAAGATTTGGTTCCCACGCGTCCTGCGCGACGCCTTTGCCTTGCAAGTCACCGGCGCCTACAGAGGCTTCGCCGAGGTCGCGACCGGCGCCCTGGCGTCGCTTTTGGCGGAAAACCAAATCGACCCGAACCCGCAGAAAATGGAAGGCGTGATCGAGAGCTTCGCGCTGCTCATCCGGATGTGAAAGAAGGCATCGAAATACTGCGCCGGCCTCACGACCGCCTATCTCATCCGCCACCAACCCCGCTGCTCCACCCCATGGCAGCGCCTGACCTTACCGCGCGGACGCTGCCCGAGGCCGCGCGCGCGTTCATCGAGCTATCCGGCACCTGACCGCGGTGCCTTCAACGCGGGATTCGCTGCTTCTGGGAAAGCATCATCTCGATCGAGTTTGGCCTTTCTCCGGGGAGGTGCCCGTTTAGTTTGGCCATCAGACATGGGCAAAACTCGCAACGATTGGCGGCATCTCGCGCTTCTCATTTCCATCCTTTTTCTCTTCGTCGTCACCCCCATGGTGGCGGTCCTCCGTTTCGGGGTTCTGATCGTCAACGCGATCGCCGCCCTTGTCCTCATCGCGGCCTCGTATTCCTTGAGCGCACGCAGGCGCCTTTTCGTCGCGGGCATGGTGCTCTCCGGAATTTCGGCCTTAGCGACCGTCACGCTATTGCTCACGGGGAAGCTCTGGGCGGCGATTTTCGCCCACAGCTGCGCAATCGTGCTCATCGCCTACTTCACCATCACGATTTTGGGCGATGTCCTGGGGGGCACACGCGTGACGATGGATAAGATCTTCGCCGCCATCTGCGTTTACCTCCTGATCGGCTACGGCTGGACCTTCGCTTATGCTTTGATCGACGACGTCCAGCAAGGCTCGTTCATCGCCCAGTCCACCACGCCCCCGAACGATTACGACCGCATCCTCGAGATGCGCTACTTCAGCTTCATGACCCTTACCACGGTCGGCTACGGCGACATTGTTCCGCACTCGTCCACTGCCCGCACCGTGACCGCGCTTGAAGCGGTCACCGGACAAATCTATCTCACCGTTCTCGTCGCCCGGCTCGTCGGATTGCACATTGTGCACGCCCACGGATCTCGGAAGCGCGAAGATTGATGCGGCCGCGAATGCGATTTGCGACCCACCCGTCGCACCCGCAGTTTGAGGCATGATCAAAGGAAGCGAAAAGCGCCACGCCGACCATCCCATCCAGCCGTTCCTACTCGACCGCTGGTCGCCGCGCGCGATGTCGGGCGAAAGCATTCCGAACCCAGAACTCCTCCGCCTCTTCGAGGCCGCCCGCTGGGCTCCTTCCTCCTATAACGCTCAGCCCTGGCGCGCCCTGTACGCCCGCCGCGAGACCGAACATTGGCCCACCTTCTTTGGCTTGCTCGTGGAAGGAAACCAGACGTGGGCGAAAGACGCCGCCGCGCTCGTCGTCTTCATCTCGCGCAAAAATTTCGATCACAACGAGAAGGAGAACGTCACGCATTCCTACGATACCGGGTCGGCCTGGGAGAACTTCGCCTTGCAAGGCTTCAGCCAGGGGCTGGTCGTCCATGGCATGGTCGGTTTCGATTACGAGCGCGCCCGCGCCGAATTGAAAATTCCCGATGCCTTCCAGGTCGAAGCCATGGCCGCCATCGGGAAACCAGGCAACCCGGACAGCCTCCCCGAAAAACTTCAGAAAGCAGAAAGCCCAAACGAGCGCCGCCCCGTCAGCGAGAGCATTTGCGAAGGCGCCTTCGCCTTCTAACCGCGCCAAACTCTGCGCCAAAGTCCGCGGGATCAATCGGACGCGACGTCCAGCAGTGCATCTGCGGGACATCCTATCCGCTTGTCGAACCTCGAAAGTCCGTCGATCTTTCGGAGGCTTCCCAATGAGCGTCCTCACCATTTCCCTCTCTGATTCGATTGCCGCGACTTTACAGAGCCGCGCGGAAGCTGCAGGTCTCTCCTCCACCGAAGAATACTTACTGGCCTTGGCGCGCGCCGATTGCGAGCAGGCAGGTCTGGAGTCGCTCCTCGAAACCCGGCTCGACGGCCCCTTCATCCCGCTGGGGACTGAGTGGAAACAAGAAGTGCGTGCCGCGGCTGAGGGTCGTGGCTGAGCTCCGCCTCGAGCGCCATCCCGCGGTCGTCGAGCAGGACCTTCCGGAGATTTACGCCTTCATCTCGCGGGACGACCCCGCCGCCGCCGAACGAGTTCTCGACGCGGTCGAAGCAGGATTCTTGCAGCTCACGCGCCATCCCGAAAGCGCGCGAAGCGATGGAGGATTCCGAGGATCTGGCCGATGTGCTCGCGGTTCTCGAAAACCCCGGCACACCCGTTCCTACGGCTGAGATCCGGGAAAAATACGGCCTGTGAAGTGGCAGGTCTTCTTTGACCCTGCGGCCTAGAAGCTGGTCTTGAAGGTCGGACATCGAAGCGACGTTTACGGTTGAGTGGCGCCAGCCACCGAAAGTCACCCTTTCACCGAAAAGGACGATCGAGACATTCCGCGGTTCTGCGTTCCGCATTTAAAAAGCGGTTGGGCAATCACGAGTTCAAACGGCGTGATTTTCTGTATTTGGAAGCTAGGGATGAAGCCCGCCCGGAAGCGGTGCCCGGAACCGCGAACACGTGACTCACGTATAGCAACATTACGCGTGTCCATCGGCTGAACGGCTCATCAGCGTCATACGCGTTCCGCGTTCCGCCTCCCACGTTCCGCATTCCGCATTCCGCATTCCGCGTTCCGCGTTCTGCGCTCTGCGCTCCGCACTCCTCCCGGAGTTCCTCTACACCCTGGGGTGGATGGACGCGCACGCGCCCTCAGCGCAAGACTGCGCATCCATGGGTCAGCCGCCGGATCAGCCACCCAAAAAGAAAGTGCTCTCGGCGCACCAGTCCGGCCTCCTCGCGCCGCATGGCAAAACCACCTACGACCCCGATGCCGCCCCGCCCGATCGCCCCGGCGGCCTCACTGCGCGCGAGGAAGAAATTACCTTCCTCCTCGCCGAGGATTACACCAACGAGGAGATCAGCAAGAAGACCGGGATCAAGCTCTCGACCGTCAAAACACACGTCCACAACATCCTCGGCAAAATCAAGGGGAAGACCCGCCGGACCGCCATCATCTGGGTCTTGCGCCGAAAACTCACAGAGCGCGATCGGCAATTGGCAGCGCGCGACCGCGAGATTTTGATCCTGAAAGAACTCCTGGCAAAGCAAGGCTCGAGCGCCGCTCCGAAGCAATAAGCCGCCTGCACTATGCTTTGCCCAACCAGCCGTCCGTTAGCCCCACTCCGGCGTCCCGGCAGCCGGTCGCGTCGCGCTTTTCCCCGCCCGCAGCTCTCCGGCCGTTCCCTGTCCCCTCAGAAACCGCAACCCAAAACCGAACGTAGTCGCGCGCCCGAAAAGCGCGCCGCTTCCAGAACAAACCGTATGTCAGATCAAAATCTCGTCTCCGCCACTCTCACCAAGGCCGACCGCGATGACGTCCTCGCCGCCATCGCCACCATTCAGACCAAGCTCCCGTTCCTCATCGGCCTCAGCACGGCCGATCGCGTGAACCTGCAAAAGATGGGCAACGTCCGGCGCA
The DNA here is from genome assembly GCA_040004745.1 of Chthoniobacterales bacterium. GTDB lineage: Bacteria > Verrucomicrobiota > Verrucomicrobiia > Chthoniobacterales > UBA10450 > JACCTI01. The sequence continues at coordinate 5,960 of JBDUAH010000159.1, forward strand.
GCTTCGTCGAGC
>JBDUAH010000160.1:0-5966 GCA_040004745.1 Chthoniobacterales bacterium
CAACCGCGAGGTCGCCGACTTTGGCGCCTTCCGCTTTAGTGAAGCCTCCGGGAATGACGATGAACGGATCGGTCGCGCCGATGAGGAAGCTGAACTTCTTAAGTTGATCGATACTATCGCGGGCGGTTGCGATCGCGCTTTTCAACTCTGTTTTGCGCGCGGCGTTCGCTGTTTTTTGCTCGGCTTCCCAGGTGCGAATTCTTTCCTCGAACATGCCGAGGTAGAAGCTGGGTGTGGCGGTTTTCTTGGCCCAACGGTAACTGGTGAAGGGCTGGAAACTGGCCGAGGTGCCGCTGCCGGCAGGGAGACGATCGGAATCGGAGCCGTCGGTATCCACATCCATCTCGGCCTGGAGGATGACGGCTTTGCGTTTCGTTTCCGGATTCGTGAGGCGGAGGACGGTCTGGCAGTCGTAGTAGTTGTGGCGCGAGAGAAGTTGATCGAGTCGGGAAAGATTGACGCGGATGCGTTTGAGTTTGGTCTGGTAGAAGTCGGCGAAGAAGGGGGAGACAGAATCCGGGCCGAGCATGGCGCCGAGGCCGGGGAGGAGGCGCGGGAGTTCGGGATTGACCTTCGCGATTTCCTCGATCGTCTTGTTAGGCTCGGGAACGCGCAGCCTTATCTTTAGATCAACGACGTAGCTTTGCGGATCGAGCCGCTCCTCGGAGGCGGGGCCGCCGGGCGTCGGCTCGACCGAGGAATTGATGGTGATGCCGCTGAAGAGGCGCGCGGTTTCCAGTTTACCGCGAATCGGTCCCGGTTTCGCCGGGGTCTGCGACGGCTCCGGGGTAGCGGTGCGCTCGATGATGCGGGCGAGCGGAGCGTCGGCCTGGCTCCAGCGCCAGCGTTCGAGCGAGACCCAGCGCAGGATGATGGCGGAGAGAACGCACAGCAGCAGCAGCAGCAAAAAAAGCCGCAAGGTCCTGAGCCGAACTTTGCCCACGCGCGATTACTTTTTTACCCAGGCGAGAACGGCCATGATGACACCGATCACACTCAGGATCGCCATCATCCCGGCGGGCATGAACGCGTGGGTCTTGAGGAATGCGGGGAGGAAACGGCCCGCAAGCAGGAGTGAAACAACGCCACCGAGGACAAGGCCAGCCACGAGATTACCGGGCAACAGAAAGGCCGCCATTAGGAGCAGGATGCCGGAGATGGAACCGGCGATGATCGAGGCCGTGCTGCCCGCTTTCACGAAGCCCATAATGCCGCCCGCGATGGTGAGGAGTCCGAAAAGAATGAAGTAAATTTTAGCGGGGCCGATCATAGGTGCGCCATTCGTACGCCAGAGAGGGTGCGCTGTCTAGGTGCGGCGGCACGCCTCTAGCGCTCGCCTATCGAGACGAAGCGTGGATCGAACGCGCCTACTTACCTCGAAACCAGCGCAGCGCTTCCTCGATGTGCGTCTTCTTGACCACATGGCCGTACGGGAAAGTCTTCTGCTGGATATTTCCGAAACCAGCGCGCTGCATGGAGTTTTTCACCTCCGTCTGCTGCGCGGGCGTGGCGACGGTATCGCGCACACCCGTGCTTAGGAAAATCGGCGTCAGTTGATAATTGCTGCCGGGTTTAAATTTACGATAACCTTCCGTGATGGTGTCCACGTTGATGCCGGTAAGAAAGATTCCCGAGATGTGATAACCGGCTACCGCCAGGAGAGGAGCCAGCAGGCCGGCGCGCTTGGCCCCACCGGAATAGCCGGCGCAGGCGAGTGGCCATTTCTTTGAGGCCGGAAAACTCCGATTGAGCGCGTCCAAGGCCGCCAGCGTGTGCCCTGCACGCCACCCGGAACTATCCAAGCGCGGAGCCGGCTCTGGTCCGTCGCCAGCGATGACGACCCAGCCTTCTGCCATCGCGGTCGGGCCATAGAGGTGCGCGAGGTCGTCGCGGTTTTGGAGTTTGAAGTCGCTGGTGGAGAAGACCACCAGCACAGGCCACGTTTTCGACGGATCAAAGCCGCGAGGCACGCCGAGAACGGCGACCGTGTGGGAAGGAACCGCATTACCGCCTTCGGAGACGTAGGATTTCTCGACATCGCTGAGCGGCACATTGGCGCGCACCGTTCCACCGGGAACCACGGGCACGCCGGCAAAACGCGTGCCGGCTGATGACGCGGGCGCAGAAAACGCCAGCCAGCCCATGAGGCCGAGAAATGCGCCTAACCAGCGGGAAGAAAAAACCGGTGGGGAAGTCACATCGAGTTTCGACACATCAAGATCGAGAAAGTTCGAAGACGGAGGCGTGGACGGGAATAATGTCTTAAATGGTCGGTTACGGCGCGGGCGGATTGATCAACACGCGGAGGAAGAGCCGATCACCACTGGCGGGCACCGTGGCCTTGACCGTCTGCACATCGCCGTTCACCGCGACGAGTGTTTCGGTCGGCGTGACGGTGGTCCAGTTACGCAAATCGGTGGAACTTTGGACCACGTATTGCGGCGCATTGGCGATAACCAATTTGCGATAGATGACCGAGACCATGCCGCTCGCCCGCATCACGGTAGGCACCCCGGGGCCGACTGGCTCCGCCATATTCAAGGACTGCGCGTAGTCGACGAGATTGGAGACGCCGTTAGCGTTCGCGTCGCCACTAGGATCGAGCACGCTGTAAATCCATGCGCTGCGCGACGAGATGCGGCTGCAATAAAATCCCGTCGGGACCGCGCCGGGACCGGTGATGAGATCGTACTGCATTGGATTCGTCTCATTTTGATAATAGAAATCCCGCGCGTCGAAGAGCGCACCATTAAAGGCGGTGCCGCCAGTGTCGGTGGTGTAGATCGGCCCATCGACGGCATAATTGATTCCCGCCAACTTCCAGATCGCGCCGTCTTCAATGAAAAGCGCGCCACCGGAATCGCCGCTGGATAAATGCGCTTCGTTAGCGGAGCCGCTGGCATCGAAGGTCGCGTAAACGTACTGATTCACCGGCCCGCCGCGCACGATACTGGTGACGAAATTTTCGCCCCAGCGCTGCACGCCATCGCCCGGCCCCCAAAGCCAGCCGCGCAGGGTCGAATTCTTGATCACCTCCGCACCGCGCTGCGTGCCGCGACCGAAAACGACTAGGCGCTGCCCGGTTTCGCCATCCCCGGTATAAATCGGCGAGCACATCGGAAACGTCCCGTCCACGCGCCAGATAACGAGGTCGGTATAGGGGTCATATCTCCCTTCGGTCACAATGTAGGTAACGCCGTTGAACACAATAGTCGCACCAGCGCCGCCGCCGATGTGAGCGGCCGTAATGAAGTGGTTTGGACCAATCACAGTGCCGAGAAAACCGACGAAGGCCCCCTCGTATTGCCACCCGCTATTCGCGAGGTCGCCGGTCGGCGCGGTGGTATTGGCAGTCGGGTCCGCTGTTCCCAAAAGAATGACGCCGCGCGCCGCGGAGACGGCCAAACAAATCGCGAGACTGGCGAGAAGTGCGGAACGCAAAGACGGACGCGCGTTGGAACGAGTAAACATACGGGGCGGCCGGAAATTCTAGCATTAATCGCGGCGGCGACCAATCGACGCGCGCGGAATCTCTGGTAACGGTCTTAGCGTGGAGAAAGCTGGAATCGTCGAGACGCTGGAGAAGATCGCGACTTTGCTCGAACTGAAGAGCGAGAATCCGTTCAAGATTCGTGCTTACACGAATGCCGCGCGGTCGCTTGAAACGTGGGGTGGCAACGCGAGCGACCTGCGCGATGAACTGGTGCTGTCGGAAATGCCCGGCATCGGCAAAGCCATCGCCGCGGTGATTAAGGATTTGGTCGAGAACGGGAGATCGGAAGTGTTCGAGGAATTGCGTGCGCAATTTCCGCCAGACATTCTGGAGCTTTTCACCATTCCCGGTCTCGGCGCGAAGAAGATCAAAGCATTGCACGAGCAGCTCAGCGTCAGTTCGATCGCGCAATTGCAGGAGGCATGTGCGTCGGATCGTGTGGCGCAGTTGCCGGGATTCGGGAAGACGACTCAGGAAAAACTGGCGCGCTCCATTGCCGACCGCGCAAAACATGCCGGAACCTTCACCTTCGGCGCCATCGCGGTGGAAGCGGAGAGGTTGCGCAATGATCTTGCTGCGCTCGATGATGCGTTGCAGGTGAGCATTGCGGGCAGCTATCGGCGACGGAAAGAGGTCGTGCGCGATCTCGATTTCATCGTCGCCACGAACGCGCCGGCGGAAATCTCCCGGACTTTCGCGACGCATCCGCTGGTGGAATCGGTGCTGCTGCAGGGCGAGACGAAAACGAGCGTGCGCTTGCGGTCCGGGATTCAATGCGACCTGCGCGTGGTGACGTCGGCGGAGTATCCGTTCGCGCTCAATTACTTCACCGGGAGCAAGGAACATAACATCGTCGCGCGCAGCCGAGCGCTGCAACGCGGTTGGACGCTGAACGAATATCGGCTGGGTCCCGCGCCGATCGATCCGGCGGCGAAACAGAAACGCAAGACGGGCGCGGCGATTCCCGAAATTCGCGAAGAGGCGGATCTGTATCGCGCGCTCGATCTCGAATACATCCCGCCCGAGTTGCGCGAGAACGCGGGTGAATTCGAAGCGGCCGAGAAGGGAAGTCTTCCGCGGCTCGTAGAAAAGGAAAACCTGCGCGGCATTTTTCACTGCCACACCACTGCCAGCGACGGTCGCAATTCACTCGAAGAAATGGCGGACGCGGCGCAGGAACTGGGCCTGCAATATTTCGGCGTCGCCGATCACAGCCGCAGCTCCATTCAGGCGCACGGTTTGGACGAAGCACGCCTGCGGGTGCAGATGGCGACCATCCGCCGCCTTAACGCTGAGCGGAAAGACTTTCGCATCTTCTCCGGGGTGGAATGCGATATTCTGCGCGACGGCTCGTTAGACTTTCCCGACGAACTGCTCGCAGAACTCGATTATGTGGTCGCTTCCGTGCACTCCGCTTTCACGTTACCGGAAGCGGAAATGACCGAGCGCGTCATCCGCGCGATGCAGAATTCCTACGTCACCATCCTGGCGCATCCGACGGGACGTTTACTCCTCCGCCGCGAGGGATATGCGATCGACATTCCCGCGGTGATCGAAGCCGCGGCGGCGACCGGCACGTGGATCGAGATCAATGCCGCGCCCAAGCGTCTCGATCTCGATTGGCGCTGGTGGCCGCTGGCGAAAGAGGAGGGCGTGAAATGCGTCATCAATCCAGACGCGCACGGAATCGAGCGACTTCAGGACGTTTGGTTCGGCATCGGTGTGGCGCGCAAAGGCTGGCTGACCAAGGCCGATGTGATGAATTGCCTGCCGCTAGGCAAGATGGAGGCGGAGCTGAGCCGGAAGCGACGAAGGTCCAAGTAGGCTAAACCGCTTCCCGCTGCGGCATATGCATGGTGAGGCATTTGCAGGCGCCGCCGGCTTTGAGGAATTCGCTCATCGGAAGCGGATGGCAATTATAGCCGCGCTCGGTCAGGAGCGAGATGACGGTTTTCGCGCCATCAGGCAGGACGATGTCTTTATCCAAAACGACCGCGTTGCAGCAGAAGCCGGCTGCTTCTTCTTCTGGCACGTCGATGAGGTTCGGTAGCCGGTCGCGGATGGCGCGCTGGCCGTACTCGTCGAACGCCGCCGGGAACCACATCGCGCCGCCATCCGGGAGCGGACAGAAGCAGGTATCGATGTGATAAAAGCGCGGGTCGACCAGTTCCACCGAAATGACGAGGCACCCGAAGATGTCCGCGATGGCGCGGTGGGAATTGATATCGGTGCGAAATTTATAGCCGCAGAAAAGTGCGTCGCCGCCGAAGAGCGCGTCGCCTTCGCCTTCGAAATATAAATCGGGCGGCAGCCAAACGATCTCGTAACCGCGCTCTTCCATCCAGGCAGCGAAGAGCGGGGCCTCGCCCGCGCGTTCTTCGTGGCGAAAATTACTCGGGATAAACTTGCCACCCACCGTCAGCCCGGCGTTCGCGGTGAAAACCATGTCCGGCAACGTCTCCGCGGGCGTGAT
>JBDUAH010000161.1:0-5908 GCA_040004745.1 Chthoniobacterales bacterium
CAGGGAGCGCTTCGACCTGGAAGGTTCAGTGCACGAAGGTGCAGTGACCTTCTCTGTCGCAGAGGGGCAGGAGTTCGTTCCCCGGCTGTTCGCCGAGCTCGGGGTTCCGATCTTGTCCGTGGTCGTCTCTCGACCCACACTGGATGACGTCTTCATGTCCTATACCGGCAGCACGATCCGGGATGCGGAGGCAGCCAACCCCAATCGTGCGCTCGTTCAAGCCTTCAGGAGGCGATAGATGGCGGTCAGCACTGCAACAACTGAGGCGGTTTCCAGAGGTCTCGATCTGCCGGACCGATCCTGGCGGCACGAGCTGGCGGCGATCAGGATCGTCTGGCAGCGCGATCTGATCCGGTTCTGGCAGGACCGCACCGAGGAGAAACTTAGTCCCCTGCTTGAGCCGGTGGCGCATCCGCGCACCCCTGGCGTCCAGCAGCGCCCGGAGGCGGCGTTGAGTTTCCTTCGGGTCTTCAGGTTGCGGTTCCGTTTTCGCTACCTTGGAACGGTCGAGGCGCGCACCACAATCGTGGCAATAAATGCGCTCCACCTCGTTTTCATGCCGACACTCAGGGCAGATTAGCTTCATTCCTTGGCTGCCTTCGGTTTTGTTTCTGGCGTTTTCGGGGCCGGAGCGGAAGTGTTTCCAGCGGAGGCCTTATCACCGCTTGAAGCGGCTGGGGCAGGTGCTTCCTTCTTTGCGCCCTCTTTGTAGTTATTGCTCCGGTAATCGGTGATGTAAAAGCCGGAGCCCTTGAAAATGAGGCCCGCGCCGGTGCCGAGAAGTCGCTTCACTTTGCCATGTCCCCAGCGCTTCTGCTGGCAATGCTCTTTCGGGCATTCTTGAAACGTCGGATCGCGCATCGACTGAAAAACATCGAAGTTTTTCCCGCATTTTGCGCAGGCGTATTCGTAAGTGGGCATAGAAGCAGTCGCCGGCGGGGAGCTGGCCACTGTGGATGAAAGAAAGCAGAATTCAAGCCGACACCCCTGACGAAGAGACGGCGAACCGTGGAGGAGCGGTTGACTTTCTACGCCTTACGGTTAAAGGAAACTTCGCCTTTTTCCATATATGCAACGCCTCTCGTCTCGTCTCGCTAAAACTCTCTTCTGCGCCAGTGCCATCTTCGCTCTTGCAGCGTGTGATGAAGATCCGCGCATGGGCTCCACCCAGTATCTCGGCGGGGTCTATGGCCCTGGAGCAGTGGCCTCTTCCGCGCCCCAAGACAGTGTCTCGTATTGGGACGGCGATGGAGTGCCCGGCAAGGCGTCGGTAAAAATCAAACTCTCCGAACAGCGCGCTTATTTTTATAAAGGAGGCAAACTGGTGGGCGTATCACAACTGTCCACGGGACGGGAAGGTCTCGGCACTCCCACGGGTACCTACAAGATCGTCCAAAAAGACAAGGACCACGCTTCAAATCTTTACGGCGATTATGTGGACGACTCTGGCAACGTGGTCGTCCCCAACGTCGCTGTGAACAAAGATCCCAAGCCGCCGGGGACTCAGTTCAAGGGCGCGCCCATGCCGTACTTCATGCGCATTGTCGGCGGAGTCGGCATGCACGCGGGTTACTTGCCCGGTTATCCGGCATCGCATGGTTGCATCCGGATGCCTGAGTTCATGGCGGAGAATTTCTTCAACGCCGTCGAGAGCGGGACGCCCGTTTCCGTCTCGAACTGATCCCGCGAGTCGAGCGGTCTCGGGACTTGCACTTCCGATTTGCGCGTACCATCCTCAGGCGCCTGCGGAATTCATGATCATCATTACTCAGCCGAGCGCCACGGAAGAAGAGATCGAGCAAATCGTCGCGCGCGTGCAGGAGATTGGGCTCGAAGCTGAGGTCAGCCGCGGCGGATCGCGTGTCATCGTCGGCGTCCTCGGCCCCGAAGAATTGGTCCGAGACCATTCATTCGGCTCGATGGCTGGCGTCGAAGCGGTCGTTCCCGCGAAGAAACCTTATGGCCTTGCATGCTTCGAAGCGCGCGGCGCGGCTTCCACCGTGGAAATCTGTGGAGTCAGCATTGGTGGCCAGTCGGCTATCGCTCTCATCTGCGGCCCTTGCTCGGTGGAAAGCCGCGAGCAGATCCTCTCCATCGCCCGGCGGGTGGAAGACGCCGGCGCCAGCATTCTGCGGGGCGGCGCCTTCAAGCCGCGCACTTCACCCTACAGCTTCCAGGGTCTGCAAGAAGAAGGCCTGCGTTTCCTGGCCGAGGCTCGCAACGAAACCGGCCTCCCCGTGATCACCGAAATCATGGACGCCCGCGACCTGCCGCTGGTGGAACGCTACGCCGATTGCCTCCAAATCGGCGCGCGCAACATGCATAACTTCTCCCTTTTGAAAGAAGTCGGCCGCAGCCACCTCCCGGTCCTGCTCAAGCGCGGCTTCAGCGCCACCGTGAGCGAATTCATCATGAGCGCCGAATACATCTTGAGCGGCGGAAACGAGAACGTCCTTCTCTGCGAGCGCGGCATCCGCACGTTCGAGACCGGCACCCGCTTCACGCTTGATTTGAGCGCGGTGCCGATATTGAAATCGAAGACGCACCTTCCGGTGGTCGTCGATCCCACCCACGCGGTCGGCCTGCGCGCCTTCATTCCGCAGATGTCGCTCGCGGCGATCGCGGCGGGAGCGGACGGCATCATGCTCGAAGTGCACAACGCCCCCGACAGCGCGAAGAGTGACGGCGAGCAAGCGCTCATGCCCGAGATGCTGACCAAACTCGTCCCGCGCCTCCGCGCCGTCGCGAACGCCATCGGCCGCGATTTGTAGCAGGCTTCGGGCACTGCGTTGAACTCCACCGCAAACCGGCGAAGCATTGTCGGTGGAAAACTCCGTCGGCGACCGCATTCTTGAACGCGTAGCACAGGCGACTCCCATCGCGCAGCAACTCGCGGCGATGGCAACGAAGTCGTACCCGGTTCGCTTCTCGCATGTCACGGAACCAGCGCAACCTCTCCTTGTCGCTACGATAGCGGCCAAGTCTGAGCGCACAATTTGGGTCGTTTGTCCCACGGTGCGCGCGCAGGAAATCCTCTACGAAAGCCTCCTCAACTGGAAACCGGACGCGCTCTTTCTCCCGGAAGCTGAATTTGCCGCGGTTGAAAACATCCTACCCGATCCGGAGATCGCGGCGGAACGCCTCGCATTGCTTAGCCGGATTTCACGGGAACCGGGGCCGCATCTTGTCGTAGCCACGCGCGCGAGCCTTGATCAACCGGCGCCGACATTGCGCGCGCTGAAGACGGCTGCGCTGCGGATCAAACGTGGCACACATCGGACGATGGACGAACTGCTCACATCGCTCGCCGAAGCCGGCTACGAGCGTGTCGCGCAGGTCACGACGCGCGGCCAGTTCGCCGTGCGCGGCGGGATTCTCGACCTCTTTTCCTGGCAGGCGCATCTGCCCGTGCGCGCGGAATTTTTTGGCGACGAGATCGAATCGTTGCGCGAGTTCGATCTCGATACGCAGACCTCCGTGCGCCAACTGCAATCAGTCGATCTGCTCATCGGCTCGGTCGAAGATCAACGCGGGACGGTGCGCGATTACATTGCAAAGGATCACGTGCGGATCGCGGTGGAGCCGGAGGACGACGACGACGCGCAGATTTTGATCAGCGAGGGCTGGCTCTCAGAAGGGGAAGCCGAGGAAGATTACGCCGGCGCGTTTCAAGATTCGGATGTGGCGGAGTTCGCTGTGGGCGACTTCCTCCTTGTGGAGGCGAAGCGCGCACAATTTGCCGCCCGCCTTGCGCAGTGGCGCGCCGCTGGTGAGACGCTCGTCATCTATTTCCAGACGGAAGGGGAAATCGAACGCTTCCGCGAAATCATGGACGCCAAAAGCGGCGCGTTGGATGGCGTGGAGTTGGCAGAAGGAACGCTGGGGCGCGGGTTCTATTTTCCTGCCGGCAAATTGATCGTGCTCTCTGCGGCCGAACTCTTCGGACGTTCGACGGCACACGGTAGGCGACGCCTGCAACGCGCCGAACAGCAGGCTCGGAACCGTGCGCAGATCGATTTCAGCGAGCTGAACGAAGGCGATCTCGTGGTTCACCTCGAGCACGGCGTGGGACGTTTTTTGCAGCTCATGAAAGTGCCAGCAGTGGGCGGCGGCGAACAGGAAGTCCTAACGCTGGAATTTGCCGCGGATGCGCGACTCTATGTGCCGTTAGAGCAGGCGTATCTTGTCTCGCGCTACGTCGGTGTCGGGAAAAAATCACCGGCCCTGAGTTCGCTCGCCGATGCGAAATGGGCGCGCGCCAAAACCAGCGCCGCGGCTTCCATTTTCGATTACGCCGGTAAGATGCTTTCAGTGCAGGCGGAACGCGAAACACAGCTCGGCCATGCCTTCGGTCCCGACACGAAATGGCAGGGCGAGTTCGAGCATTCCTTCCCTTTTCGCGAGACGGTCGATCAACTCAAAGCTATCGACGCGACCAAGCGCGACATGGAGCAAGCGCGCTCGATGGATCGATTGATTTGCGGTGACGTCGGCTTCGGGAAAACGGAGGTCGCGATTAGGGCCGCGTTTAAGTCGGTCATGGAAGGCAAACAGGTCGCCGTCCTTACGCCCACCACCGTGCTGGCGCAGCAGCATTTCGAGACCTTCCGCCAGCGCATGCTCGATTATCCGGTGCGAATCGAAATGCTGAGCCGTTTCCGTTCGCAGGCGGAGCAGAAGAAAGTGCTAAAGCTCCTGCGCGAAGGCGGAGTCGATATAGTGATCGGAACGCACCGCATCATTTCCGGCGACGTTCTCTTCAAGGATCTCGGCCTGGTCGTGATCGATGAGGAACAACGCTTCGGCGTGCTGCACAAAGAGAAGTTCAAGGAACTCTTCAAACTCGTGGACGTGCTCACGCTCTCCGCCACGCCGATTCCGCGCACGCTGTATCTCTCACTAGTGGGCGTGAAAGACATGTCCACGATTGAGACTCCGCCGCTCAATCGTCTTCCGGTCGAGACCGTTGTCTGCGGCTACGACGAGCGCATTATCCGCGACGCGATCAATCGAGAACTGGAGCGCCAGGGTCAGGTTTACTTCCTGCACAATCGCGTGCAATCGATCGAGAAGGTGCGTGAGCGAATCGCGGAGCTTTGTCCGCAGGCGCGGGTGGAATTTGGGCATGGCCAGATGGATGCCGACACCCTGGAATCGGTCATGTCGCGCTTTGTTGCCGGGGCCATCGATGTGCTCGTTTGCACGACGATCATCGAGAGCGGTCTCGATATTCCGAATGCCAACACCATCATCATCGATCGCGCCGATCGCTTCGGCCTGGCCGACCTCTACCAATTGCGAGGCCGCGTGGGACGCGCGGAGCACAAGGCCTACGCCTACCTCCTCCTCCCGCGAGAAATGATGACGGTGGGCGCGGCGCGGAAGCGGATCAACGCCATCAAACAGTACAGCTCGTTAGGCGCGGGTTTCCGCATCGCGATGCGCGATCTGGAAATTCGTGGCGCGGGCAGCATTCTCGGTACGGCACAAAGCGGGCACATCGTCGCGGTCGGCTTTGATCTTTACTGCCAATTGCTGAAGCAGGCGGTGGCGCAATTGAAAGGAGAGAAATTCAAGGCGCGGCTAGAGGTCGATATACGGCTCGATTTTGTCTCCACAAACGAAGCAGAATTCGCGCAATTCGAACCGGGCAGCCGTCTACCGGCATTCATTCCCACGACATACATCGGCGACACCACCATGCGGATCCAAGCCTACCGTTCGCTCGCGCAAATCAGCACCCGCGAGCAATGGGATCGGCTACGGAAAGATTGGCGCGACCGCTTTGGCAAGTTCCCGTGGTCGGTTGACAATTTGCTCGTTCTGACCGAAATCAAGCTCGCCGCAGCCAAGGCCGGAGTCACCCGCGTCGAGGTGCGGGAAAGCAAGTTGATGCTGACCCGCCGAG
>JBDUAH010000162.1:0-5891 GCA_040004745.1 Chthoniobacterales bacterium
GAGGTGGTGACGAACGGATTCGGCATCCGGCCGACGGTCAACTTCAAATCGCGGATGCCGGTGTAACCCAGATACGCCTGACCGATGAACGCGCCATCATTGGTTTTGCCGAACGGACCGGAATCGTCACCAAAAGTGACGTTGGTGGAACGCGGACTGGTGCTCGTCTCGAGCCGCAGGCCGAAGAAGAAATCGTTCACCAGGGTGCCGCGCAGGCCGAGGCGAATGCGGTAGCGGGCACGATTGCGCTGCTGGGCATCGTTTGGATTCGTGACCAGTGTGCTCGGGGCACCGCTGTTTCCGTTACGCACTTCGTAGCGGACACGGGCGTCGCCGAAGATCTCCAGCTCGGTTAGCGGCTGCGACATTTTTAGTTTCCCGGCCGGTGTGGCGGAATAATCTTTTGCCAGCTCGCCTCGAAGGTCTTCCGCTTCCTGGTCAGTGATGATCCGCTTCTTCACGAGCAGATCGAGGAGCGCGCCGTTGTCCTGTGAGCGGGCCGAACTTGCGCCCAGCACCAGACTGGCTGCGGCAGCGACTAAAATCATTTTCTTCGCGAACATTGTTTCTCCTTGGGTTGCTGTGGCCAGAGGCCGTTTGTTGTTTTCTCGGTGTGAGGCTGGCAGCGCTTTGTGACGCACTGATGACGAGGATGTGACAATTAGGTGAACTTGCGTGTCCGCCGGCGACTTCCATCGAAACACGAAGAAAGGCAGCTCGAAGTGCCGCGCGGCGAAGCTTCGGGAAAACGCGTTGCCGTCCATGAGCCCGCGAAAAGCGATTGAAGAGGGATGATCGTGATTTTGAACCGCGCCGCAGGTACCGATGAGAAAGCGGCCGACTTGGATGACGAAATCTGTCGACTCTTTGCGGCGGCTGGAGCTGAGGTCAGTATTCAGCATCCCGATGAGGAAAAGGATCTCACCAAGCTAGCGCAGGAAGCCGCGGACGGAGCAGACGAGCTGATCGTGGCAGGGGGCGGAGATGGAACCATCAGCGCGGTAGCGGGGGCGCTGGCTGATACCGGGAAAATTCTTGGGGTCTTACCGCTCGGAACGTTAAATCACTTTGCCAAGGACCTCGAAATTCCGCTCGAACTTTCGGAAGCGGTTGCCACCATCATGCACGGCCGGGTGGAAGATGTGGATGCGGGCGAAGTGAACGGCCGCGTCTTCATCAACAACTCCAGCCTCGGTCTTTACCCCCGAATCGTGACCGATCGGGAAAAACAGCAAGAGCGGCTTTCGCGCGGAAAGTGGTCAGCCTTTCTCTGGGCGACGCTGCGCGGGTTACACCGCTTACCGTTCTTGAATCTGCGGCTCACGATCGATGGCAAAGAACTCGAACGCCGCACTGCATTCCTCTTTGTCGGTAATAACGAATACGAGATCACGGGCTTCGAACTCGGCGGACGCCGCTGTCTCACCGCCGGCAATCTCGGCCTCTATCTCACGCATCGCACCGGGCGTTTCGGCCTTTTCCGGCTCGCCTTCAGCGCGCTCTTCGGATGGGTCAAGCAGGCGAAGGATTTCGATGCCTTCTGCGTGACTGAGACGACGATCGAAACTCGCCAGCCGCGTCTGCTCGTGGCCACCGATGGCGAGGTCACACAAATGCGGACGCCGTTGGTTTATCGGGCGCGCCCGCGCGCATTACGGGTCATGGTACCGCAGAAGAACGCCGTTACTCCGTAGATGCGCACTATTGTTCACCTCTCCGATCTCCATTTTGGCCGCGTCGATCCTGCGATCGTCGTCCCATTGCTCGATTTTATTCGCGCGCAAAAGCCTGATTTGGTCGCGATTTCCGGTGACCTGACGCAACGAGCGCGCACCACCGAATATCTCGCCGCCCGTGAATTTTTGCGCGAGATCCCGTTCCCGCAGATCGTGGTCCCGGGCAATCATGACGTGCCGCTGCGCAATCCACTCGCGCGTTTCATCCGCCGACTCGATCACTATCGGCGCTACATCACGCCCGATTTGCAGCCCAGCTACAAGGACGATGAAATCGCCGTCATCGGCGTGAATACCGCCCGCGCGTTCACCTGGAAAGATGGCCGAATCAATCGGCGGCAATTGGCGAAGCTGCGGAAAGGCTTTCAGGGCATCGGCGAGGAGCGGCTCAAGATCGTGGTTACGCATCACCCGTTTGACCTTCCAGCGGGGGCTTCGGGCCGGGTGGTGGGACGGTCGCGGCTCGCGCTCCGGACGCTTGCGGATTGCCGCGTGGATATGCTCCTCGCCGGCCATTTTCACATTGCTGATACTGGGCAAACGGCGACGCGTTACCATATCCCCGGCTACTCCGCCCTGATCGTTTCCTCCGGGACGAGCACATCGACGCGCCAACGCGGCCAGGCGAATTCGCTCAACGTCATCCGCGTCGAGCAGTCGCGTCTCTCGATTGAACGTCGCCTTTGGGAATCGGAGGCGACCTTATTTCAAATCGCGTCGGTCGAGCATTTCGAAAGGTCTAACGAAGGGTGGACCCGCTCGTGAATCTAGAGCCAACTGCACCGCAAAGGCTCGCGCGGTTTATCCAACGCCGCTTTTCTCCGGAAGGTGCCTTTGGATTGCACCTGACGATCGGATTGCTGGTTATGATCCTGGGCTTCTGGATCTTCGCAGAAATCGCAGAAGATATACAACCGCACGGCACAATGCTGGCGCGTGACCATGCGGTCACCAATTGGTTTCACGCGCACGCCACACCCGGACTGACGACGGCCGCCCGCGCGATTACAACCTTTGGCTCGGTCGCATTTCTCTGCGCCGCATCGTTAGGCGTGGTGATCTTGCTGGTGTGGAAGAAGGCGTGGCATCGTCTCATCATTTTCGCCTCGGGCATGGTTGGCGGCAGCTTGCTCAACATCCTCCTAAAGCACTTCTTTCACCGGCACCGCCCGATCCTGGAGAACCCGCTCGTCACCCTCAGCAGCTATGGGTTCCCGAGCGGGCATACCATGGGCGCGACTACCTTTTATGGGCTGCTCGTCCTCCTGACGTTTGCTTCCTGGCAAAATCGATCGAGACGCGTCCTCGCCATTCTACTGGCCGGCCTTTTTATCGCCGCAATCGGACTCACGCGTATCTATCTCGGCGCGCACTTCATGACGGATGTGCTGGCCGCTGGTGCCGCGGGAGCGGTCTGGCTGGCGTTTTGTTGGTCAGCCGGCGAGACATTGAAAAAATTCCGGCGAAAGTAGCAGCATGAGACTCTACCTCTTGCGCCATGGCATCGCGGATTGGCCGAACTGGGATCGCCCCGACGACGAACGACCTCTCACCGACAAAGGAAAGAGGGAGATGCGCCAGATGGCTAAATTCATGCGCGGATTGAAGCCGAGGCCGTCGGTCATTCTTTCCAGCCCTTTCCCGCGGGCGTGGCAGACCGCGGAGATCGCGGCCGAATTTCTGAAGCTAACACTGCGGGAAGAGCGCGATCTACAGAAGGGATTCAACGTGGCCAAGCTGCGCAAGATTCTCGGCCGTTACACGAAGGAAAATCCCATGCTCGTGGGGCATAACCCTGGGTTTGTTGATGTCATCCGCGCTCTCACCGGCGCCAATGTGAAACTTGCGAAAGGCGGCCTGGCCCGAGTGGATTTCGAGGACGAAGAGGAAAGCGGCCGTTTGATTTGGTTATTGCCGCCAAAGATTTCGAAGGAACACAGCTAACCAATGTAAGCGCGATCCGACTCGGAGATTGTATCGCGCGTGACAAACTCAACCTCCGGCGCTTCCTCCTGGTTCAGATACTGAATCTCACCGGCGCCCGCGATGTAGTGCGTGCAGTGCACGACGGATTGCATCCAACGCAGACGCGTGTCACGCGTCGGGCTGATCTGGCGCTTATCGTGTTCGGGTAACGGGAGGTCGAGATACGCGTTGCCACCTTTATGTAATCGGAGGCAATTGTCCCCGAGTCGCGCGCGCACCAGTTCGCCTTCGTATTCGACGTCAACGAAGAAATCGTCGATCTCGGTCGCCTGCGCTCGCATCTCCGCGTCGCCGGACCGAACAATGCGCACTCCTTCCAGCAAACCCATGCGGCGATACATTTCGAGGCAGAAATCAGCCACATTCTCCGCGGTGATTTCCTTGAAGGATTCGACCAGAGGCGAATCGACATATTGCGGTAGCTGACGCGCCGTCTTCTCTTTCCATTCTGGCAGAACACGCTTCGCGAAGAGCGGCGAGAACTGCTTTTGCAGCTTGTTCGCGAATTCGAAATTCAAGCGTTGGAGGGAGTCGCTCTTTTGGTCGCGCAAGATCGTGACCGTCTCGCGCGGATCGTGATCGCTATCGTGATAAAAGAAGACGATCTCGCCGCCGATTTCCAGCTGGAGCCGGCGCGCGGTCTGGATTTTCGCGAAGAGGAACCGCCGCGGAAAGATCCCGCAAGGCTGCTGTCCGAAACAGATGATAGGCGAGGACATCGTGCTACGGAGATTGCCGCGCAAACACCGTTCGCTGCAGCAGCGCCGATAAAATCAGAACCGTGGCGCAGCCGATCACGTTGTACCACAGATAACCGATATCTGTCGTCTTGAAGAGAATCAGCACCATTGCTTGCGAAATGGCAGCGGCGGTGAAAACCGCATTCCCGCGAACGTTACGAAGAAAGAAAGCGGTTAGAAAAAGCCCGAGAATCGTGCCGTAGAAGATCGAGCCGAGAATGTTCACCGCTTCGATCAGGTTCTCGACCAGATTAGCGAAAAGCGCGAAGGCGATTGCGATCATCCCCCAACCGGCAGTGAGGCACTTGGCAACGATCAAATAATGCCGCTCGCTTGCGTCGGCGCGGATCAGCGTGCGGTAGAAATCCACTTCGGTGGTGGAGCCAAGTGCATTCAATTCTCCGGCGGTGGACGACATCGCGGCACAGAAGATGACCGCTACGAGTAGACCAATGATGCCATGCGGAAGGTAGTTGAGGATGAAGGTGATGAAGACGTAATCAGAATCCTTCGTTTCTATTTTCGGATCGAACCCTTTCAGCGTGGACTTAACTTCGGCGCGGATTTTTTGAATCTGCTCTTGGCCAGCGAGGACGCGCACTTGAGCGGCATCGATTGTTGCCTGGGTGCCGCTCTCAAGCGACGCGGCTAGTGCGCGCACATCGGTTTGGTTCTGCGCAAAAGTCGCATTGTAGCGCGTCTGCAAAGACGCCAACGGTGCCGCGACGGCGCTCTGGGTCGCCCGTTGATAGGCCGGCTGATTGAAGAAAATGGGCGGCTTCTCGAATTGGAAGAAAATGAAGACCATCACGCCCGTGAAGAGGATGAAAAACTGCATCGGCACTTTCAGGACAGCGTTGAAGAGCAACCCGAAGCGGCTGCCTGCGACGGAACCGCCGGCCAGGTACCGCTGGACCTGGGATTGGTCGGTGCCGAAGTAGGAAAGGGCGAGGAAGAAGCCGCCCAGGAGTCCTGACCAAAACGTGTAACGCTGGGTCAAGTCTAACGAGAAATCGACCGCGTGTAGTTTTCCCATTTTCCCGGCGATCGCCGTCGCCTGCCCAAGAGAAAGATTATCCGGCAGGCGATGCAGGATCATGCTGAAGGCGACAAACATTCCAAAGAGGATCACCGTCATCTGCCATTTTTGCGTGATGCTGACGGCCTTCGTCCCGCCGGCGGTGGTGTAGATGACGACGAAAATTCCGGTCAGCAGGATCGTCAGTTGCAGATTCCACCCGAGGATCGCGGAGATGATAATCGCGGGCGCGTAAATCGTGATGCCGGCCGCGAGTCCACGCTGGATGAGGAAGAGCGAGGCGCCGAGCAGCCGCGTTTTTTGGTCGAAACGCTGGCCGAGATATTCGTAGGCGGTGACGACTTTCAGCCGGTGATAAATCGGAATGAAAACCGCGCAGACCACGATGAG